>JAVHRA010000275.1:3929-6416 GCA_036171395.1 Gallionella sp.
TTAAGCCGGAGATCATCATGGCTTACAAGAGCGTAGTGGACGAGGCCAAGCAAGTCGGCATCGCCGTCGAACTGATAGAGCTGGGTGCGCGCCTACAGTTGATCCAAGCTGAAACGACATTGAGCCGCGAACGTCTGCTCAAGTTGTACAAAGAGATCAAAGGTGAGTCGCCCTCTAAGGGCATGCTGCCTTACTCCACCGATTGGTTTATCAGCTGGCAGCCCAATATCCATTCCTCTTTGTTCATGGACATCTACCAGTTTCTGGTCAAGAACGCCGGCAGTGCGGGCGTGGATGCGCTGATCTCGGCGTACAAGCTGTACCTCGATCAAATACAGGGCATAGAAGGTGGCGAAGCGTTGTTGAGTATCACGCGCGCTTGGTTTTTGATTCGCTTCTTTGATGCCGGCATGTTGCAACTGGTGCCGTGCCAAACCTGCGGCGGTCACTTCGTCACGCATGTGGATGAGTTGAACGCGCATTACGTGTGTGGCATCTGCCATCCACCTGCACGTGCGGGCAAGACGCGCGCGGCCAAGCTGGAAGCGCAGGTAGCAGCGCTCGCTTAGTTCGCGAAAGTTTTAAAGTTTCAGGCATATCTGCCGTTATCCTTGGTGTGGAAGATATGAGGCGCATTAGCTTATCGTTCCGAGGTGCCGATCTGGTGTATCGGCCAGACTGTGAAGAATAGCAAGGGAGCACGAACATGTTAGTGATCGTTGGTTATGTGGTGGTGTTGGGCTCGGTGTTCGGCGGTTATGCGCTAGCCGGTGGCCACTTGGGTGGTTTATGGCAGCCCATCGAAATACTGATGATTGCAGGCGGCGCGTTGGGTGCCTTCTTTGTCGGCAATACCATGAAAGCAGTGAAGGCTACCTTCAAAGGCATGCCCTCCGTATTCAAAGGCGCCAAGTACAACAAAGAAACTTATATGGAGCTGATGGCGCTCATGTATGAGTTGTTGGGCAAGGTGCGTAAAGAAGGCCTGATGTCCATCGAGGGCGATGTAGAGAAACCCGAAGACAGCCCGATCTTCTCCAAATATCCCAAGATACTCGCCGACCATCACGTCATCGAATTCATCACCGATTATCTGCGCATCATGGTCAGCGGCAACCTGAATGCCATGGAGATCGAGAATCTCATGGACATCGAGATCGAGACGCATCATCACGAAGCGCTGGTGGCATCCCACTGTATCGCCAAGCTGGGTGACGGTATGCCGGCCTTCGGTATCGTCGCGGCGGTGATGGGCGTGGTGCACACCATGGAGTCGGTGGGGATGCCGCCTGCCGAGTTGGGGATTCTGATTGCCCATGCGCTGGTCGGTACCTTCCTCGGTATTTTGCTGGCGTATGGTTTCGTCGGTCCACTGGCTTCCACCTTGGAACAAAAAGCGGAAGAGGGCACCAAGATGTTCCAGACCGTGCGTGTCACATTACTGGCCAATCTGAACGGCTATGCACCGGCGATGTCGGTCGAGTTCGGCCGCAAGGTGCTCAATTCCACCGAGCGTCCAAGCTTCGCCGAGTTAGAAGAACACGTCAAACAAAAACGCTAAGCACACGCGATAGAGACTGACATGGCTGACCCTAAAAAACCCATCATCGTCGTCAAACGCATCAAGAAGGTCGCGGGCGGCCATCATGGTGGCGCGTGGAAGATTGCTTACGCCGACTTCGTCACGGCGATGATGGCGTTCTTCTTGTTGATGTGGTTGTTGGGCTCGACGGCCAAGGGCGATCTGGCGGGTATCGCGGAGTATTTCAAGACGCCGCTCAAAGTGGCGTTGATGGGCGGCTCGGGTAGCGGTGATAGTTCCAGCATCATCAAAGGCGGCGGTCAGGATCTGACCCGCTCATCAGGGCAGGTGAAGAACGGTGAATTACCCGCCGAGAAAAAAACCATCAATCTAAAAGCTGCGCAGGAAGAATTTTTGCGTACCGAGCGTGTCAAGGAGTTGCAAAAACTCAAGGAACTGAAAGCCACCATAGAGAAGGCCATCGAGGTCAATGATAAGTTGAGCAAGTTCAAGAATCAGATTTTGCTCGACATCACCACCGAAGGTCTGCGTATCCAGATCGTGGATGAACAAAACCGCCCGATGTTCCAAAGCGGACGCGCGCAGCTGGAACCTTACACTGTGGAAATCTTGCACGAGATCGGCAAGACGCTCAACGAAGTGCCGAATAAGGTCAGCATCTCGGGGCATACCGATGCGGCAGGCTTTAACACCGGTGGCAAGGGCTATAGCAACTGGGAGTTGTCGGCAGACCGGGCCAATGCTTCGCGCCGCGAGCTGATTGCGGGCGGTATGGATGATGCCAAGATCGTGCGGGTAGTGGGCTTGTCGTCCGCCGTGCTGTTCAACAAAGACGAACCGCTCAGTCCGATCAACCGCCGTATTAGTCTGATCGTGATGAACAAGAAAGCCGAAGAGGCTGCCAGCCATGATGGCGGTACTGTGGGCGTCGATGCAGAAAGTGC
>JAVHRA010000276.1:0-1391 GCA_036171395.1 Gallionella sp.
TCAGCGCGAGGATATTGGTCTGGAAGGCGATGCCATCGATGACGCTGATGATGTCCGCGATCTTTTTAGAACTGGCACTGATCGAGGACATGGTATGCACCACCTGATCGACTGCCGCACCCCCTTGTACGGCCACTGCCGAAGCCGTCAGCGCGAACTGGTTGGCTTGACGCGCGTTCTCGGCATTCTGTTTCACCGTCGAGGTGAGTTCTTCCATACTGGCCGAAGTTTCTTCCAGGCTAGAGGCCTGCTCTTCGGTGCGCTGTGACAAATCCGCATTACCCGAGGCAATCTCCTGCACCGCACCATTCATGGTGTGAGCAGATTCCTGAATACGTGCAATTAGCTCGGTCAGTTTGGCCACGGTGGCATTGGCATCGTCTTTCAACTTACCGAACAAACCGTGGTATTCATTACCGATGGTCTGGGTCAGATCGGCGCGTGCCAAGGCATCCAAGACACGCACCACCTCGTTCAAACCGATCTCGCTGGTGGAGGTTAGGCGATTGATATCCTGTGCCAGCTTGAGAAAGAATCCGTCTTTACCTGCCAATACCGCGCGCCGCGCGAAATCACCATTGGCAGCGGCTTCAACAATGCCGGAGATTTCTGCTTCGGCACCTAATTGCTCGGTCAGGTCTATCCATTGCCCCACTGTCCCGAGCTTTTCACCGGACTCGCTCAAGATCGGCACGGTGACCACGTCATACTCGCGTCCACCCAACGTCAAACGGCTACGCACCATACTGTTCAGATTTCTTAGACGGGTGATGGCGGCCTGAGAATCGGTATAGAACACACCGATGCTGCCGCCCACGACCTTATCCGCAACAAAAGACGGGTTCTGCTGTTGGAAGGCTTTTTCATACTTGCGCAGCGTGTCGCGCAACTGATGGTTGATGTAGATGACCTTGCCATCGTTATCGGCCACGCGCACCGCCATATTGACGTTATCCAACGCACACTTGAGGCGCGCCATCTCGCGCGCCGCCTGCTCATCGGCAATCTTGCGTTCACTCAGCTTGGCTTGCATCAAGCGCATCATCGCCAACATGCTGACTGAATCGCCCGACTGCACTTTGATGTCATGTTCCAAATCACCTGCCGCGATACGACGTGCCGCTGCGGCTGCCTGCTCCGGCTCACCACCCAACTGCTTGCTCAGACTGCGCATGATCCAGACACCCACCAGCAATGCTGCCGCCGCACCCAACACCATCACCGCAATCAGCCACAAGGTACGACTCTTGATTACCGCTGCTGCATCTGCCTCATCTTGCGCGGTCTGCTGGTTGGCCAGCGTCACCAACGCATCTATCGCTTTGCGATGGCTGATGAACTTTTGCTCAAGCTCCTGTAGTGCCGCATTGGCAGCGGCCTTATCGCCCTTG
>JAVHRA010000277.1:0-6360 GCA_036171395.1 Gallionella sp.
TAGCCACGATGCCATCGCCTTGGGCGGTCGCTACGACGATCTGGGCAAGAGCTTTGGTCGTGCGCGCGCGGCCACCGGATTCAGCATGGATCTGCGCCAGTTGTGCAGCTTGATGCAGCCGCAGGCTACGCAACTAGGCATTTGCGCGCCGCATCTGGTCGATGCGGCTTTGCAAGCCAAGGTTGCGCAATTGCGTACAGCTGGAGAAGTAGTTGTGGTCGATTTGGCCGGGGATAAGGCACACCGTGCAGAATTGCAGTGTGATCGCGAATTGGTATTGCATGACGGCGTTTGGCTGGTCGTGGCGATGTGATGGGCAAAAATCAATTTTCAAATTGGACTATTTGTAATGGCTAAGAATGTAGTAGTGATCGGTACCCAATGGGGCGATGAAGGCAAGGGCAAGATCGTTGACTGGTTGACGGACCATGCGCATGGCGTAGTGCGTTTTCAGGGTGGTCATAACGCTGGTCATACACTGGTAATAGGCGGTAAAAAAACCGTGCTGCATCTGATTCCGTCTGGCATCTTGCGTGATCACGTGATGTGTTATATCGGCAACGGGGTGGTTCTGTCGCCGCAGGCCTTGCTCAAAGAGATGGATGAGCTCAAAGCCGCCGGTATCGACGTGTACAGCCGTTTGAAAGTGTCCGAGGCTTGTCCGTTGATCCTGCCTTATCATGAGGCGATAGATAAAGCTCGCGAGATTGCCAAGGGCGATGCCAAGATAGGCACCACTGGGCGCGGTATTGGCCCCGCCTACGAAGACAAGGTGGCACGCCGCGCCATTCGTCTACAGGACATTTTCTTTCGCGAACGTTTTGCGGCAAAGTTGGGTGAAGTGCTGGATTACCACAACTTTGTGCTGAAGAACTATTTCAACGCGCCCACTGTTGATTTCCAAAAGACGTTGGATGAGACCCTGGCATTGGGAGAGCGCATCAAGCCTTTAGTGATGGACGTGCCGCGTGCTTTGTATGAAGCGAACAAGGCGGGCAAAGGATTGTTGTTCGAAGGCGCGCAAGGTGCGTTGCTGGATATCGATCACGGTACTTATCCCTATGTCACCTCAAGCAACTGTGTCGCTGGTGCAGCTAGTCCTGGGGCCGGCGTGGGACCGCAGATGCTCAACTATGTTTTGGGTATCACCAAGGCTTACACCACGCGGGTGGGCTCGGGGCCGTTCCCGACCGAGTTGTATGACGCAGTCAGCAAGAACGATCCTATCGGAGCAGGGCTGGCCAAGCGTGGACATGAGTTTGGTTCGACCACCGGACGCGCACGCCGCTGTGGCTGGTTCGATGCGGCAGCCTTGAAGCGTTCCATCCAGATTAACGGCGTGTCAGGATTGTGCGTTACCAAGCTGGATGTGATGGACGGTATGGAAGTGGTGCGCCTCGGTGTGGGTTATCGTATCAATGGTGTAGAGAGCGACATCTTGCCTGTGGGTGCGGATGTCTTACAGGGGTGTGAAGCCATCTACGAAGAGATGCCTGGTTGGAACGAAAGCACACTAGGTGTTCAGAAGTATGAGCAGCTTCCTGTGGCGGCACGCAATTATCTGGAACGTATCGCGCAGGTCTGCGAAGTGCCAGTGGATATGGTCTCCACCGGACCGGATCGTGACGAAACCATCGTGTTACGGCATCCATTTGAATAACAACTTACACTCGCCTAAAAACGCAGCACGCTGGTCGTGCTGCGTTTTTTCATTCTTGGTGAGTGATATCGGAAATAGGGGTGGCAATACCAGCGCGTCCCCGACGATCGTTACATCGGTCGTTTTATGCGCGCTGAAACAAGGCATGCAGGTAGTAAGCCTGTTTGCATCACTATGTGTCAGGCGGATTGTCAGTGGCACGCAAGCGTGCCTCATGCAATGTGTAAGCACAGGTGTAAACGGTTCGAGCCGTCATGTGGTTGCTACGGGAGTGCTGTTCCTTGCGGCTGCACGAGGTAGCGTCGTGATGACTATTTTGGACGCAAAAAAAGAAGTAGCTCGCTTACGCGAGCTACTTCATGTTTGGTGCCCAGAAGAGGACTCGAACCTCCACACCTTGCGGCACACGGACCTGAACCGTGCGCGTCTACCAATTCCGCCATCTGGGCTGTATTTGCAACGGCGCGCAATTTAATTGTTAAAGGAAGTAATGTCAATGAAAAAGAAAAATAATTTACGCGAACAAGATCCATTCCTCGCTCGAGAGCGCGAACAGTACGATAATCCGCTGCCTAGCCGCGAGTTCATTCTGCAAATTTTGACTGAACAGGGCGCGCCCATGCACGAGGACGAATTGCTGGATATGCTGCTGATCACGCATGAGGAAGAAGATCTGTTCTCACGCCGTTTGCGTGCTATGGAGCGCGATGGTCAGATTATGCGTAATCGCAAACGCGCCATCTGCGTGATGGAGAAGCTGGACCTCATCAAGGGCAAGGTGCAAGGTCATCCCGATGGTTTCGGTTTTCTGATACCTGAAGACGGTAGTGCCGACATGTTCCTGAGCGAGAAAGAAATGCATCAGGTGTTGCACGGTGACGTGGTGATGGTGAGACAGAGTGGCGTGGATAGACGCGGTCGTCCTGAAGCCAAGATTATCGAAGTATTGGAAAGAGCTAACAACCGCGTGGTCGGTCGTCTGTTCGAAGACCACGGTATACAGTTTGTGGTCGCCGAGAATCGTCGCATCACCCAGGATATTTTGGTGGCACCGGGTGAGCATGGCGCGGCCAAGGTGGGGCAGGTGGTGATTCTTGAGATTGTGCAACATCCCAACAAGCACGTTCAACCTATCGGTCGCATCATCGAGGTGTTGGGAAACTATGCCGACCCGGGTATGGAAATCGAGATTGCACTGCGCAAGCATGATTTGCCGCATGAGTTTCCCAATGATGTGGAGCGCCAAGCCAAGGCGATTGCGCCGACCGTGGCACCAGAGGATTGGGCGGGACGTGAAGACATCCGCAACTTGCCATTGGTAACCATAGACGGTGAGACAGCGCGTGACTTTGATGATGCGGTGTATTGCGCGCCTGAGCGTGACGGTTACCGTCTGGTGGTGGCGATTGCCGACGTCAGTCACTATGTACGCAGTGACGATGCATTGGATCGCGAGGCGATCTTGCGCGGCAACTCAGTGTACTTCCCGCGCCGTGTCATCCCGATGTTGCCCGAGGAGCTCTCCAATGGTCTGTGCTCGCTCAATCCGCAAGTGGATCGCTTGTGCATGGTGTGCGATATGCATGTGGATAGCCATGGCGAGATCGGCAAATACCGTTTCTATCCTTCGGTGATGTACTCGCACGCGCGTTTGACCTACACCCAAGTGGCCGAGATGCTGGCTGCACCGGATGGTGAGTTGGCTAAGAGTTATAGCCAAGTGTTACCGCATTTGCAAAATTTGTATGGCTTGTTCCAGAAGTTGCTGCATGCGCGCAATAAGCGTGGTGCGATTGATTTCGAAACGGTCGAGACGCAGATGATCTTCAATGATCAAGGCAAGATCGAACGCATCGTTCCCGTGGTGCGTAACGATGCACATAAGCTGATCGAGGAATGCATGTTGGCAGCCAACGTATGTGCGGCTAATTATCTGCACGACAACCAGCACACCGTCTTGTACCGCATCCATCAAGGCCCAACACCTGAAAAGTTGGAAGGGTTACGTGAGTTCCTCAAGGAGTTCGGCTTGCAACTGGGGGGCGATGACGAACCTCAGGCAGTCGATTACTCCAAGCTGCTCAAGCGCATCAAAGGTCGTCCCGATGCCGCCTTGTTGCAGACCGTGATGTTGCGTTCGCTGCGTCAGGCCAAGTATGAACCGGAGAACATCGGTCACTTCGGTCTGGGTTACGAAGCCTATGCACATTTCACTTCGCCGATCCGTCGTTACCCCGACCTGCTAGTGCATAGAGCTATCAAAGCGGTGCTGCAAGGCAAGCAATACAAACCTAGCATGAAGTGGGAAGAGTTGGGCGCGCATTGTTCGATGACCGAGCGTCGTGCTGATGATGCGACGCGCGATGTTGATGCATGGTTGAAATGCTTCTACATGCGCGACCATTTGGGCAGTGTGTTCACCGGCACGGTCTCATCTGTGACCAGCTTCGGTATGTTCGTGTCGCTGGACGATTTGTATGTTGAAGGCCTGGTGCATATCTCCGAGTTGGGCAAAGACTACTTCCATTTCGACGCGGGCAAGCACATGTTGTTGGGTGAGCGCACCGGCCAGCAATATCGTCTGGGTGATCGCGTGCAAGTGCGCGTGGTGAAGGTGGATATGGAAAGCACCAAGGTTGATTTCGTGTTGCACGAAGAAGGCGATGCAGCACAACAAGCAGGTGATGAAAAGACGACCAAAAAGTCCGGTAAAGGAAAAAAACATCATGGCTGATCTGCGTCTGATATACGGCTTTCATGCGGTCACTGCGCGCATCCGCCAAAATCCCGACGGCGTGCAGGAAATCTATCTGCAAGCGCAACGTCAAGACCCGCGCATGCGCGAATTGATCAAGCTGGCGGAAGCGCAAGGCGTGCGCATCATCCCCATCGAAGCCGCGCGTCTGGATGGCATGGCGGGCAGTAAACGCCATCAGGGGGTGGCCGCGCGCGTGGATGCGGCACAGCGCGTGCAACATCTGTCGGATGTGCTGGATACGCTGACTGAACCGCCCCTGATATTAGTGTTGGATGGTGTGCAGGATCCGCATAATTTGGGCGCTTGTTTGCGTAGTGCCGATGCCTTCGGCGTACATGCGGTAATTGCGCCCAAAGACCGTGCGGTGGGTATTACTGCCACGGTTGAGAAGGTGGCGTGCGGCGCGGCGGAGACCGTGCCTTACATCACTGTAACCAATCTCGCGCGCACCTTGCGCGAGTTACAGGAGAACGATATCTGGGTGGTGGGCGCGGCGGGCGAGGCAAGCACCGATTTGCACAATTTTAAACACAAGGGCGGACTGGCTTGGGTGTTGGGTGCAGAGGGCGAAGGATTGCGTCGTTTAACACGCGAGACTTGCGACGAACTGGTGCGCATCCCCATGTTGGGCAGTGTAGAAAGTTTGAATGTGTCGGTCAGTGCCGGTATCTGTCTGTTTGAAGCGCGTAGACAGCGCGCTTAGCACCGAGTAACGGCGGTTGCAAAATGCTTTCTTATCTGTAAAATTGCGTTTCGAAAATTTCCCTAAGCGATTATTAGATTAGGAAGTTTCCGAAAAATATTTAAATAACTAACCTGTTCAAGGAATCAACTATGAAAATGAATACGATGAGTATCGCTCTGGCAGCCGCGCTGTTGAGCATGAGCGCAGCCAATGCGAGTGACTTCAAGGGTGCTTATGTAGGCGCTAATATCGGCTACAACAAAAACACACCAAATACTACGGCTACTTCCAACAAAGCCTACCCGGGTCTGCAAGCAGGATATAACTGGGATGTAAGCAACAATGTTGTGTTGGGTCTGGAAGGCTTTGTTGATGGTCACAGCAAATCCATCACTAGCAATGACGCAGGTCTTGATGCCAAGGCTGGCTATGTCATGGGCAATTTGATGCCTTACGCTCGCTTGGGTGCTGCGGCAACACAACCTGGCACGCGTGTACACGGCGGCTTGGGTTTGGAATATAAATTCGCACCGCAATGGTCTATGTTTGGCGAATTCACTGCCGACCGTAAGTCAGTGAACAATGTCGCTCAGAAGAATAGCAACTTCGCACTTGGCGTTAACTATTATTTCGACAAGCCAGCGGTTGCCGCTGCAGTGGTTGCAGTGGCTGCGCCCGTTATCATCAAAAAGGTTGAGCCTGTTGTTGCTCCTGCTCCTGTCGTGGCTGCCCCTGTTGTTGCGCCAGCTCCAGTCGTTGCTCCAGCAGCTGTTGCTCCAGCAAAAGTATTTACACTGAAGGGCACTAACTTCGCTACTAACTCCGCCAAACTGATGCCTGCTGCTACCCAGCAAATGGCTGAAGTGTTGGACTTTGCCGCACACAATGCCGATGGCTTGAAAGTTGTTGGTCATACCGACAGCCGTGGTAACGAAGCCGCTAACAAGAAGCTGTCTGCTGCTCGCGCTGAGTCAGTCAAGGCTTATCTGGTCAAACATGGTGTAGATGCAAAGCGTATTACAACTTCGGGCAAGGCATCTGCCGAACCAGTCGGTGATAACAAGACTGAAGCAGGTCGTGCAGCGAACCGTCGCGTAGAAGTGACAGCGGTACCAGCAGCCAAGTAATCTGTTTTAAGTTGTATCAAGAGCGGGCCGGAGACGGCCCGTTTTTTTTGTCCCAAAATTTTGTTTAGGCATGTCGTCGCACTCATCAGAGTGATACGGCGATGCTAATATGAGCACCTTTAGTTTCTTC
>JAVHRA010000278.1:0-6346 GCA_036171395.1 Gallionella sp.
TATTGCTAGCCGGATGGGGCGCATGGTTGTGGTGGAAGCGCCGCCGTGCCTGAGCTCCCTGAAGTCGAAATCACACGACGCGGACTGACCGAACATGTGGTCGGTGCGGTGATACACGATGTGGTGATACGCAATCGCAACCTGCGCTGGCCGATACCCGATTTGCCAGTACAAGGTCGCACCATCCTGTCGCTCACGCGACGCGCCAAATATCTGCTGATGGATTGCGCTAACGGCACACTCATCCTGCATCTGGGCATGTCGGGTAGTCTGCGCATCCTGCCTGCGGGTACGCCACCAGCGTTACACGACCATTTCGATCTCATACTGGATAACGGCAAGCTGATGCGTTTGCGCGACCCGCGTCGCTTCGGTGCGGTGTTGTGGCATAGCGGCGATGTTGCCACTCACCCGCTATTAGCCTCACTCGGCCCCGAGCCGTTGCTGCAAGACTTCGATGCGCGCTATCTACATCAAGCACTGCGTGGTCGCCACATCGCCATCAAGCAAGCACTGATGGACAACCATATCGTCGTCGGCGTGGGCAACATCTACGCCAACGAATCCCTGTTCCGCAGTGGCATCAAACCGCAACTCCCCGCAGGCAAGCTCAGCCTGCCGCGCTGTGTCAGCTTGGTCGCGGAGATACGCGCCACCTTGGCCGCATCAATAGAAAAAGGCGGCAGCACCTTGCGCGACTTCGTGCATAGCGACGGCAGCAGTGGCTATTTCCAACAAGAATATTTCGTCTATGGTCGCGCCGGGGAACCCTGCCGTATCTGTGGCGCAGCCATCAAACAGATCAAACAGGGGCAACGTTCCAGCTTCTATTGCGGAGTTTGTCAAAAATGAAATGCCTACTATCCACGCTGCTGTGCGCCCTGTTCGCCATGCCTGCGGCCCATGCCGAACATTTGCCCCGCCCCGACCATGTGGTGGTGGTCATAGAAGAAAATCGTGGCTATTCGCAGATACTGAATATGGAACATGCCAACTCCACTATCGCTGCGCTGGCGCGGCGCGGTATGTTGTTCACGCAATCTTATGGCGTGACGCACCCCAGCCAACCCAACTATCTGGCTTTGTTCTCAGGTGCGACACAGGGAGTGACAAGTAATACCTGCGGCTACAGCTTCACTAGCGATACGCTGGCCAGCGCCTTGCTGGATAAACACTTGAGCTTTGTCAGCTACGCCGAAGGCTTGCCCGAGGCTAGCAGCCTGAGCTGCATGCAGGGCAGCTATCAGCGCAAACATAATCCTGTGACTAACTGGCAAGACTCACGTTTGCCCGCCGATATAAACCGCCCGTTCACTGACTTTCCGCAGGACTATGCCACACTGCCCACGGTGGCCTTCGTCATCCCCGATCAAAGCAACGATATGCATGACGGTAGCTTCGAGACGGCGGATGACTGGCTCAAAATGCATATCCTGCCTTATGTAGATTGGGCTTTTAAGCACAACAGTTTATTGATTTTGACCTGGGACGAGGACAACGGTATGGAGAATAATCGCGTAGTCACCCTGCTGGTGGGCCCTATGGTGAAAGTCGGCGCGAGCGCGCAGCACATTGATCATTACAGCGTGTTACACACGGTATTGAATTTTTATAAGTTGCCCATGCTGGGCGCGACAACCTCGGCATCTGGCATCGCAAACATTTGGAAGGGATATTAACCATGCCGCTCTTGACTGAGAAAAATAAAGAAAAAAAATCCTCTAAAAAAGACCAACCATTTTGTCATTGGGAAGGCAACACACTGGTGCTGAATATCTTAGGTCGCCCGAATGCCAAGCGTGATGCGATAGGTCGCGTCATCGGTCATCAATTAGAGGTGTCGGTAAAAGCCATTCCTAAAATGGGCGGTGCAACCGCTTACATGGTGCGCTATTTGGCCACAGAGTTTGATGTGTCGCGCAGTGCCATCACGGTGGTGTTTGGCGAGCGCAATGTAAATAAACAACTGCGTATCCACGCCCCTCAAAAATTACCCGCCGTGATTGCAAATCTAAAAAACGATTCTTAGCAAAACAAATGTCCACACTCACTTATCTCGTTATTACGGTAATCGCTGTGCTGCACCTTTATTTTATGCTGCTGGAAATGTTTTTCTGGGACAAGCCGTTGGGCTTGCGCACCTTTGCGTTAACACCAGAATTTGCACGCGCATCCAAAACACTGGCGGCCAATCAAGGCTTGTACAACGGTTTCCTGGCAGTAGGTTTGTTGTGGGGAGTTGCGCTGGGCGCAGATGGACTTGCCATCCAGTCATTTTTCTTGGGCTGCGTCATCGTGGCCGGTCTGTATGGCGCGTATAGCGTGGGGCGCAAGATACTCTGGGTACAAGCCGTACCCGGCATCATCGCGTTGGGATTGGTGCTACTGAGCTAAATTGCCTGCGGCAATAAAAAATGCCACACAACCGCTGTGTGGCATTTTTTCATACAGACTTAGCGCTTGGCAGCCATCAGCTTTTCGTACTTGACTTGCAACTGCTCTTTGCTCTCTGGGTTATTGCTATCCATAGGAATGCAATCCACCGGACAAACTTCCACGCATTGTGGCGTGTCGTAATGGCCTACACACTCGGTGCATTTGTTCGGGTCGATGACATAGATGCTATCACCTTGCGAAATCGCATCGTTGGGGCATTCAGGTTCGCATACATCGCAGTTAATGCATTCATCCGTGATTAGAAGTGACATGGTATTTCCTCTCCAAAATTAATGAGCCTATGACTACTCGGGCCGTTTAGTTCTTTGCTACAAATCGTTGCTGCAATCTTTCCACCACACAGGGCGAGACGAACTTACTTACATCGCCACCGAATCTAGACACCTCACGCACCATGGTCGCGGAGATGAAAGTGTATTTCTCGGCGGGCGTCAGGAACAACGTCTCCATCTCGGGATACAAGTTGCGGTTCA
This sequence comes from Gallionella sp., assembly GCA_036171395.1. Classification (GTDB taxonomy): domain Bacteria; phylum Pseudomonadota; class Gammaproteobacteria; order Burkholderiales; family Gallionellaceae; genus Gallionella. The sequence goes on from JAVHRA010000278.1 coordinate 2,931, forward strand.
TGCCTGCCAACTGGAACTCGTATTCAAAATCCGACACCGCGCGCAGTCCGCGCAATACCACGCGCGATCCCTGCTTTTGCACGAAGCTCATCAACAAGCCGTCGAAACCTTCGACTCGCACCTTGGGCTGATTGGCGAACACTTCACGCGCCATCTCCACCCGCTCATCCAGACTGAATAGGGTATTGACCCTACTTGCGGCAACCGCCACGACCACTTCTCCAAACAGGCCTGCCGCTCTATGCACGACATCCTCGTGGCCTTTGGTGATGGGATCGAAGGTTCCCGGATAAACCACTTTGGTCATTTCAAATCCATTTTCTGGGCGCTACGCTTTGGGCACCGACTAACCGCAAGGGAAGTCTCACCGCAACTCCGTTGTCGCTCATTCCTAGTCTATCAATCTGTATGCCTGCGTCATTCGCTGATTAAACAACTAGCCATTCGACTAAGCCAACAAGCTGGCAAGTCGCTGGTTATGCGCGGCTCCTTGCGTCTCACCCCACGAAAGTGGATTTATCGACTTTCAATAACTGGTAATGCACCTGTCCCGCCTTACCCGACTTCACCCCCTGCCAGCCTTTTGGCACCGGCACATGTGCACCGGACTCAACATAAAGCAAGCCGCTGTCAGTCAGCCGCGCTGGCAAAATTTCGAACAAACCGGGAAGTAAATCACTTTGAAACGGCGGGTCTAGAAAGATCACGTCGTAACGCTGCTGGTCACGGGCGGCGAATTCTAGCCCATCTTGGCAGCAGGGGTAAATATTAGATAACGCTAATTTTTTAATATTAGCCTGCAAGGAGCGGAACACCTGCGGGTTTTTCTCCACCAGAGTGACGTGCTCCGCCCCACGCGACAAGGCTTCGAAGCCCAAGGCACCGCTGCCCGCAAACAAATCCAAGCAAGTGCGTCCATGCAAGGTTTGCCCCAACCAGTTAAACAGCGTTTGTCTCACCCGCTCGGGCGTGGGACGCAATCCTTCCGCATCGGGAAAGGTGATGACGCGGCTGCGCAACTCGCCGCCATTGATCCTGAGCTTGTTTATTTCGCCGTCTCCTGTGGCGCACCCACGATCACCGTCGCCATGTTCGCCGTATCGATATGGCGCTTGAAAGCATCGCGTATCTGCGCCACGCTGACCTGCTCAACGCGTTGAGTGAAGTCATCCAGATAAGTCAGCGGCAGATTGTAAAAACCGATGATGCTCAGGTACTCCAGTATCTTGCGATTGCTGTCGATCCGCAGTGGGAAACCGCCGACGATATTTTGTTTGGCCGCGACTAACTCTTTTTCAGTCGGGCCTTGTGCCACGAAAGTGTCCAAAGTCTTGCGCACCAGTTGCAGTGCCTCATCGGCCTGTTCCTTCTTGGTTTGCAAACCTACTTGAAATGCGCCGGTTTGCTTGAGAGGTATGAAGTAGCTATAGACGCTATAGGCTAAGCCGCGCTGCTCACGCACCTCGTTCATCAGACGCGACACAAAACCACCGCCACCCAAAATGTAATTGCCCACGTACAGCGGAAAATAATCCGGGTCGCTGCGTGACATACCCGGCACGCCCAGCAGGATATGACTTTGACTGGCGGGATGCGCGATGCGTTGTTCGCTGGCTGGGATACGTAGTGTCACAGCAGGCAAAGCTGCGGGCGCAGCAGCCTTGGGTAGCTCGGCGGTCAGACTTTGTGCAATCGCCTCCGCCTGCGCACGTGTTACATCGCCCATGATGGCGACCACCGCGCGCGCGGCGTTGTAGTGGCTGCGGTAAAAGTCTTGCAAGTCCTGCGCGCTGATGCTCTGTACCGTAGCCACCTCGCCCGACACCGGCAAGGCATAAGGATGCGTCCCGTAAACAGCTTTTTGGAAGGCGCGGTCGGCGATATGTTCGGGCTTGGTCTCGGCCTCCTTCAAGCTAGCGATCACCCGCGCCTGCTCGCGCGCCAAAATGTCCGTCGCATACACCGGGTGTTGCAGCACCTTGGCCATAATAGCCAAAGCCTGCTCACGCACTGCCGCGTTGCTCAGAGTACGCAAGGTCACACTGGCGCGATCCTGATCGAAGCTGCCGCCCAGTTGCGCCCCCAGATCGGCCATGCCGCGCGCGGTCTCATCTTCAGTCATACCCTGCGAACCCAGATCGAGCAGATGGTGGGTCAGGGCGGCCACGCCAGATTTGGCCGCGCTATCGTAACTACTGCCCGCTGGCACACTTACGGCTACGTCCAACATTGGGATGTCATGATCTTCTACGAACAACACCTGCGCCCCGCTAGCACTTTGCCAATGCTGGATGCTGGGGGTGGCGTGGGCGCTTGCGCTGAGCACGCCAACGCATAAGGCCAAGACTGGCGCGACAATTTTAATGAGCATGGAAATCTCCTCCGGTGCGTTTGGCTTTTTCTGTAATGGGTTGTGGGTCGAGTACCGCGATGGTGAGCCGATCGTCCTGCAACAAAGCCGTAGCGGCTTGCTGGACTTGCGCTGCGCTGACTGCTTGTACTTTTTCCAACATCACCGGGATCGCTTTATAGCCCAACCCTATACTCTCCATCTGACCGATCTGCATGGCGCGGTAGAAAGTCGAATCGAGTTTATAAACCTCGCCCGCCAGCACTTGCGCTTTGACGCGCTGCAACTCTGCTGCACTCACGCCATCCTTAATCAGCAAGGTAAGCTCTTTGCGTAACGCCGCTTCAACGTCTTGCACAGTCTTACCGCTAGACGGCGTAGCTTCCAAGGTGAACTGTCCTGGTCCACGCGCCACTGAGTCATAGCCCGCACCAACCTCACTTGCGACTTGTTGCTCGCGCACCAGATGTTTGTTCAAACGTGCGGAATCGTTGCCGTTCAATATGCCAGCCAGCACTTCCAAGGCATAGGGCTGATCATCTTTAGCGGGGTCTTGAAGCATGGGTGCCTGATAACTCATCACCAGTTGCGGTAACTCGGCGGGGGCTTTGACCACCATGCGTTTGATGCCGAGCTGCTCAGGCTCGCTCAAATGACGGCGCACCGGCAGCACGCTGCGTGGAATCTTGCCGTAGTAACGCTGTGCCAGCGCGAACACCTCATCCGCTTTGACATCGCCCGCAATCACCAATGTGGCGTTATTGGGGGCGTACCAGCGCTTGTACCAATCGCGCGCATCGGCCACCGTCATCGCTTCCAGATCGCTCATCCAGCCTATCACCGGATGATGATAGGGATGTTCCTGATAGATGACCGCGTTCATACGTTCTTGCAGCATGCCGCTGGCCTGATCATCGGTGCGCCAGCGCCGCTCCTCCATCACCACCTTGATCTCTTTGGCAAACTCGGCCGCAGAGAGATTGAGATTGTGCATGCGGTCGGCTTCCAACCGCATCGCCAGCGGCAATTTGGATTTGTGCAATTGCTGGAAATAGGCGGTGTAGTC
>JAVHRA010000279.1:0-1382 GCA_036171395.1 Gallionella sp.
CTGATGCAGACCTCAGGCGAGGTGATGATCGATAAGAACGAGCGGCTGGGTAAGTTGCGCCAAGACCAGTTCGCCTACGAAGAAAATCGCGTGCTCGACGTGGTGATGATGGGCCACACCGAAATGTGGGCGGCGATGTCGGAACGCGATGCGATCTACGCCAACCCCGATGCTCTAGAAGAAGACTATATGCACGCCGCCGATCTGGAGGCAACCTTCGCTGAGTACGACGGCTATACCGCCGAAGCGCGTGCCGGCGAATTGTTGCTGGGCTTGGGCATCAGTATCGATCTGCATCATGGCAATATGAGCGCGGTAGCACCCGGCTTCAAGCTGCGCGTGTTGCTGGCGCAAGCGCTGTTCTCCGATCCCGATATCCTGCTGCTGGACGAACCGACCAATAACTTGGACATCAACACCATCCGCTGGTTGGAGGACATCCTCAACGCGCGTACCTGCACCATGGTCATCATCTCGCACGATCGTCACTTCCTGAACAGCGTGTGCACCCACATGTCCGATCTGGACTACGGCAAGATCACCACTTACCCCGGCACTTACGACGATTACATGATGGCGTCGGCGCAAGCGCGCGAACAGCAGTCCGCCGACAACGCCAAGGCCAAAGAAAAAGTCGCCGAACTGAAGGCCTTCGTGGCACGTTTCTCGGCGAACGCTTCTAAGGCCAAGCAAGCGACTTCACGTGCGCGCCAGATCGACAAGATCAAGATCGAGGACATCAAACCGTCCAGCCGCCAATATCCTTTCATCCGCTTCGAGTTCGACGAGCGCGAGAAACTACATCGCACTGCGGTCGAGGTGCAGCACATGGCCAAGGGCTATGACAAGGTGCTGTTCTCCAACGTCAATCTGCGTGTCGATGCGGGCGAGAAAATCGCCATCATCGGCCCTAACGGTATCGGTAAGACCACGCTATTGCGCTGTCTCGCCGGCGATTTGACACCGGATACCGGCACCATCAAGTGGACCGAAAAAGCCAAGATCGGCTACTACGCTCAGGACCATAGTCACGACTTCGAGAAGGACATGAGCATGACCGACTGGATGACCTATTGGCGCGGCCCGCATGACGATGACCAGACCGTGCGTGCCACCTTGGGTCGTTTGCTGTTCTCCGGCGACCAGGCGCTCAAGCAAGTGAAGGTGCTATCCGGTGGCGAGAAAGGGCGCATGCTGTTCGGCAAATTGATGCTGCAAAAAAACAACGTGCTGCTGATGGACGAGCCGACCAACCACATGGATATGGAATCCATCGAGTCGCTCAACACCGCGCTGTTGGAATACAAAGGCACGGTGCTATTCGTCAGCCATGACCGCGAATTTGTTTCTTCTTTGGCGACCCGTATCATCGAAATCACCGC
>JAVHRA010000280.1:0-6278 GCA_036171395.1 Gallionella sp.
CCGCACAAGGATTTGCTGCGCCGCAAGGTGCGGCCATTGCAGCACCACTCATTGCAGCAGCCAATGCGCCAGTAGAAAGCAGCGTTTTTGCGATTTTATTGAATTTCATGGTGAGGCTCCTTAAGAAGATTAAGCACTGCCAAAATGGCGGATGCAAGTATTAGTCTGGGCAGCCTTCAAATTCTTACACAAGCAAGTCTGTTTTCCTTCGGGTGATGGGGGACGGATTGTTACAAACTTTGAAAAATCGCATGCTTTTGATAAACGCGCGCCAACACCTGTCCTTAGAAAGCGCCCAGCTTGGATGATTCCGGAGGCTATGACTGGCAACTCAATATCGGTCGTTGGTCCTTTTAATGCAGGCAGCTTTGGTTAAAGGTTCTCGGATGTCAGCCCCCCCACGTGCAGCGCGGTCAAGCTGGAACAGGCCGTTTCGGGCTAACGTCGGGCAAATGCTCCAAGGAAGAAGCCCCATGAGTTACTGATGCATTTTGATTAGTGCACAGGCTATGGGAATTTGAGGTTTTGTACTGCTCGTTGAACGACCCAGTGGTCTGCTTAGTAAGAGAGGTGTTGCAGCAGCAGGAAAGCTGGAAGACTGCACGAAGAACTGTTCGCTGTTCAAGTCGGAGACACGATGAAAATCTCCGTATGCGGCATCAGATATGGGTTCCAGAGTCATGGAATCGTTTTTAACCGGACACTAGTGAAATTAACTATAACAATCTGATTTATATGAATAAACAATCGGACTTAAAATCCATCGAGGGGAAACTTTCGTACCGGTTCGATTCCGGTTCCGGCACCATATTCTAGTTTTAAATAGCGCGAAAACCTATCCCAAACAAGGATATTTTGCATCATTGCAACAACGCCGATTGGCCCGCTGGGATCCGGTTGGCGAGGACTTCATACCAACCATGCTCCGTTGCGGTACACCACTTCATTATCAAGGGTGACGGTCTCCGTCGCAGCGAATACGTCCACGTGGTAACGCGCCTCGGCGCGGCGGATATTGGGTTTGGTGTAGCTGCCGTGTTTCGCGCCCAGCGACAGATGGATGCCGCACATGCGTTCGAAGGTGCCAATGTCGCTCACCGTGCGTTCTTGACTAAAGGCGCGATTTAGCCCCAGCCCCAGTTCGCGTATCCATACCTCGCCCTCGTCCGCGCGGATGTTCTCCAGCACTTTGTCAAACTCCTCGGTGGAGTTACGTACGCCGCTGACCCGTCCTTTCTCCACGATGAGGGTGACGGGCTGTGCGGGTTTGTTCACGGCGAATTGAGTATCGCCAAAGATGGAGACACGCACTTCGCCATGCACGGCTTCCAAGTCGAGCGATTCGGTGAATACCTCACCTATGGGGAATTGCCCGCCCACGTTGTGCATGTCGCGATAGTCGCCCACGTTCAATTTGGCTGCTTCGAAGCCCGCCGGGAAGATCAGTTGCGCGCCGCCGCTATCGATGACGCCACGCTTTGCGACATCGATACGCGCTTTGAGCGCAGCGCCCACGCCACGGAAATAATCCGGGTCATAGGCGAGCGAGTCCAAGTAGAGCTGAGCTTCGGCCTCGCCCAGCATGCGCGACAGATGCGGATGCTCGATGACTTTCAGACCCAGCTTGAATAACTCCACGCGGATACGAAAGGCATCCAAGCGGAAGCTGGTGGACTGTATCAACACCACCAGATCACCCGCTGCGAGCTGGTCGAATTCGGCGCGTATTGCTTCCGGTGCGACCGCGTCGAATTCGATGAAGCGCGCCTCGGGCAGGCACTGGCGATAAGCAGCGGTCACCGCCAGCGCCAGTTCACACTGGCCATCCCACACTATCAAAGCGGTATGCGGGGCGCGGTATTCAATGGCGAGGGTGAGGATGTCGTGCACATTTTTTGCGGCGCTGGCGAGGGCGGTGTCAGTGAGTGTCATGGTTGTGATGAGAGTATCCAATGAGTGATTTTTAATCCCTTAGTCCTGCGCGTGTCGTAGGCTTAGCTGCCGCTGACGCGGAACCAGCCGGCGATGCTGCGGCGTGTGGTGTTAGACAGACGTACCGCATGCGGGAAGGTCTCGCTCAAGAAGATGATGAGCGTGCCCAAGCGCGGTTGCACGGTGGCGATGAGCGTCGTGCCATGAGTGTCGTAAACGTCCAGCTCCCCGCCGTCGCCCTCCTGCCAATCTGCATTGAGATAGAGCACGGTGGAGAGGATGCGGTTTTTCTTGCCTTGCAGCACATCCAGATGTTTGGCATAGCCCGTGCCCGCAGCGTAAATCGCGTAGTGGCATTCGTAATCGAACAGGCCGAGGAACAAGCGTTGGTTCAGTCCCGCACGCAGGTCTTCCATCTGCGCGAGGAAGGCACGGTCGGTGTCATCCGTCTCTTCCAGCCAGCTAATCACATCGCCGCGTAGGCTGCTGAGCTGTTGTTTGTCCGCACCACGGCCAATATGGGCGTTTTTGAAACGGCTGTTGTCATCTGCATGGCAACGTGTCACGAGGGCGGCAATTAATTTTTCATCGAGCGCTTGTTGCAACACCAGATATCCGGTCGTTTCGAGTTGCGTGGCGATATGGTCGATATCCATGGAGCGCGGCTTCAAATGCGTTTGGCAGACTGCCAGCGTTTCAGCAGCAGGGCGTTGCTGACTACCGTGACCGAGCTCAAAGCCATCGCCGCGCCTGCAATCACCGGACTGAGCATGCCGGCGGCGGCTAAGGGTATGCCCAGCACGTTGTAGGCAAAGGCGAAGAACAGGTTCTGGCGGATTTTGCGCAGCGTGGCACGCGACAGGTCTATGGCATCGGCCACGCTCATCAGATCGTTATCCATCAGGGTGATGTCGGCCGTCTCGATAGCGATGTCGCTGCCGCTGCGCATGGCAAAGCTGACATCGGCACTGGCCAAGGCGGGAGCGTCGTTGATGCCGTCGCCCACCATGCCTACTAACACTGTTTGTTCATCTTGCTTCTTGAGTGCTTGTACATGGCTGGCTTTGTCTTGTGGACTGACCTCGGCGATGCAGTCTGCGATGCCAGCCTGTGCGGCGATGGCGTGGGTGGCGGCGGCATTGTCACCACTCAACATCACCACACGTATGCCCATCTTTTGTAAATGTGCCACGGCAGCACGGCTACCCTCGCGTATCTGATCTTGGGTGCTGAGGTAGCCGATGGCTTGCCCGTTGCGGCTCAATACCATCACAGTCTTGCCCTGTTGCTGTAGAGCTAATATCTGTGCGTCATCCAGCACGATGTTTTGGCTGGCAGCATAGCTGGGTGAGACTAATAAATAGTGCACGCCATCAACTATCGCGCGCAAACCCTGCCCCGCCAACTCGGTGATGGCGGCACGCTGTGTCGCTTGGATACCCAGCGTTGCGCAATGCGCAAAAATCGCGCGCGACAGGGGGTGGGTGGATGCCTGCGTCAGCAGGCTGGCCGCGTCGAGTAGTTCTGCTGCGCGGATGCCGCTGGCGGGCAATACATCGCTCACGCCCGGTTTGCCTGCGGTGATGGTGCCAGTCTTATCGACCACCAAGACCGAAAGCTGATGGGCGCGTTCCAGCGCGGCGGCGTCTTTCACTAGTATGCCGGACTGTGCCGCACGACCGGTAGACACCACCAGCGCGGTGGGTGTCGCCAGACCCAAGGCGCACGGGCAGGCGATGACCAAAACTGCGACTGCATTGATCAGCGCAGTGGTGAGGTCGGGATCGTAGAGCGCGTGTCCGGCGAAAGTGAGCAGCGCGATGACCACCACCACCGGCACGAAGATAGCCGAGATTTGATCGGCAAGTTTTTGTATTGCTGCCTTGCTGCCTTGTGCCTGTTCCACCAAGCGGATGATGGCGGCCAACTGGGTATGCGCGCCGACCGCCAGTGCGCGGCAACGCAACACGCCGCTGTGGTTAGCGGTGGCGGCATAGACCTTGTCGCCGGGCTGCTTGTTGCGTGCCATGCTCTCGCCGGTGAGCATGGATTCATCGGTGCTCGAGTTGCCTTCCAGCACCATGCCATCAACCGGCACGCTTTCACCCGCACGCACTATGAATACGTCATCGACTTGCATCTCGGCTACCGGCAGTGCCTGCATCACCCCGTCGCGTTCCACCTGTGCGGTCTTGGGTTGCAGATTGAGTAGGGCTTCCAGTGCACTGGAGGCTTTGCCTTTGGCGCGAGACTCCAACAGCTTGCCCATCAATACCAAAGTGATGAGCGTGGCACTGGATTCGAAGTAGAGCGGCTGGTCTATCTGCAATAGCCATACCGCACAACTAAACAGATAGGCTGCGCTGGTGCCCAGCGCGACGAGCACATCCATATTGGCGCCGCCGCCGCGCAAGCTGCTGTAGGCACCCAAATAAAAGCGCGCACCTATCCAGAATTGCACCGGCGTGGCGAGGGCGAACTGCAACCAAGCGGGCAGCAGCAGGTGGACACCAAACAGCATCAGCACCATCTCGGCGAGCAGCGGCATGGTCAGTGCCAGTGCGATGAAAAAATGCCGCTGCTCATGGCGCAGTAGTGCCGCGCTGGCCATCCGTTCTGCGGCGAAGTCACGCGGCACATGGGCATCGAAACCCGCGCTCTGTATGGCTTTGATTAGCTCGGGCAGGGCGGGTGCGCCGTCACTTAGATCGAGCTGCGCGATCTCGGTGGCGATGCTCACGCGTGCGGTGACTTGCGGTAGCTGGTTCAATACTTTCTCTAGGCGTGCCGAGCAGGAAGCGCAGTGCATGCCGGTGACTTTGAGTACGATCTGATTATTATTCTGCATCTGCGTATTATATGCTTTGCATGCACATCATTCGGGGTGTGGAGGTTTGACAAGCCCAGCTTATTCGGCAGCAACAGGAGGAGCGATGTTGTTTAGACAATTGTTTGATGCGAACTCATCTACGCTGACCTATCTGATCGCAGGTCCAGATCGTCATGCGGTCATTATCGACCCGGTGCTGGAGCAACTGCCGCGCGATGTTTCCTTGATTAAATCGTTGGGCTTGCATCTGGACTTCGTGCTGGACACCCATGTGCATGCCGACCATATCACCGCATCCAATGCACTTAAACTTGAGACTGGTGCGATCAGCGTCATCGCCAAAAACTGTGGTGCGCCGGGATATGACAGATTGCTGTTGGACGATGAGGTGTTACATTTCGGTGTAGAGCAACTACGTGTCATCGCTACTCCCGGTCACACACTGGGTAGCCTGTGTTACATGTGGCGCGACCGCTTGTTTTCGGGCGATACACTGATGATTAACGCTTGCGGACGCACCGATTTTCAGAGCGGCAGTGCCGAGCAGATGTTCCACAGCATCACCGCGAAACTCTTCGTGCTGCCCGACGAGACCTTGCTCTATCCGGGGCATGACTACAAAGGTCGGCGGGTGAGTTGCATAGGCGAGGAGAAGATACTCAATACCCGTATCGCGGGTAAGACTCGGGAGGAGTTCGTCGCCATTATGCATAATCTGAATTTAGCTACACCTCGACTCATCCACGAGGCTGTCCCCGCCAATCTGGCAGGTGGGGTGCGCTAAGGTATTACAGTACTTTGCTGTAAAGCATCGCCAGCGACACGCACACAATCAACACTGCGAGCAGATGCAACGCCGCGTGCTTGGGCAGATGCTGCGTGAGTAAGCGACCCAGCAACATGCCCAGCAGCGCGCCCGCTATGAACAGTCCTGCCATCGTGGATGGCTCGATATGACCAGTAGCCCAAGCTGAAACCACCGCGCCGCTGGAGATCAGTGCAATCACCATCAGCGAGGTCGAAACTATTTCTTCTAGCGTGATGTTGCTACAGCGCAGCAAAGCAGGGACGATGATAAAGCCGCCGCCTACGCCCAGCAGTCCGGTGGTTAGGCCGGTCAATACGCCTATCAGCGCAAGAGTGATGAAGGAGGTGCGGTTCCACACGATGCGCCCCGTTTTGATCTTGATGCGGCGCGGATGCAGCAGATCGGTGTCCACGCCGTCATCGCTAAGTGTATGTGCCGAGACGCTGTGCCACATTCGCACCGCCACCACAATCATCACGCTGGCAAAGATTAACGTCAGCCAACGTTCCGGTAATAGATGCGCCCAATGTTGACCGAGTGGTGCGACCAACATACCGCAGATCGAAATCAGCATCGCGGCGCGATAACGCACCAAGCCTTTCTTGTGCGCGCTCATCGCGCCTACTGAGGCGGCGGCACCAACCGCCAACAGCGCGACCGGCGCGGCTTGGGTCATGCTCCAGCCCAGCACCAGCGTCAAAGCTGGCA
>JAVHRA010000281.1:0-1371 GCA_036171395.1 Gallionella sp.
GGTATAGCGAGCTTGCCAAATGTCCTCGGCTTGCGTGGCTGTCAGCGGAGGTGTGGCGCGGGCATAACGCTCTCGAATACGCGCGGCATTTTGTGCCGGGATCAGCAGCGCACCGGAGAAGCTGGGGCCACCCACAAACTTGGAGCCAGTCAAGGCCACGTTATAACCATGCGCCAAGCACGCACGCAAGGTCTGGGGGGAGATGCGGAACTGGCAAGCATCGATCAGCACATCTAAATCATTACCTAACGATTGCGACATCCGTGCGCTACACACATAACTAGGCGCGATCATGCCGGTCTTGGATACATCAGTCTGGATCAGCAACACATGTTTGCCCAGTGCGTGAGCCGATGTGGCCAAGTTAAGAAACTCGGCATCAATCTCGGCGGCGTGCCGTGCCGTGCCGTCCGGCTCGCGCAAGGCGACAGTGACGACTTCTATCTCGGGATCGGCGTAGGTGATGCTGGCATATACGCCGCTGCCGGTTTCTTCCTGATCGACCATCAGCACCATCAGACCGTGCGTGCCTGCCGCAACGGCAAGCTGGGTGGCGATGTGATGCAAATCGGTACCGGATGCGGCGAATACGACCTCGGGAGCCGGCAATGCTTGCAGTTCGCACAAGCTGAGCAGTTCCGCGCGCAGCCTTTGCAATTGTGTGGTGTGTACGCTTTCAGCGGGATGTTGCAGCAGCGCTTGTTGTATCTGAGTGCGCAGGGCATCCGCTGCTGCGTAGGCAGCTGGCGAAATCGTGGTGGCAGTGGCTGAGGCGTATGACAAGAGTTCGGGATAGGGCGTGGCAGAGCAGCCATAGCGGTTTACGCCACTGACTTTATCTATGGCGATGCGGCCATCTCCACCCTCGACCAGTAAGCGTTCGGTAGCGGCAATGGGGAGGGGAAGTTGGCGCAACATGATTTAGTCGGCAGGGCTGACGATGGCACGTACCAGCATGGTACGGAAGGCATCGAACACCAGATGCATCTGTGGCTGTTTATAAGGGAACAACGCCACCGAGTCCATGGTGTGAACTACTGCGCTGTTGTCGACTTCAAACAGCAGTAACTCACCGCTCTTGGTCTCCGCGCAATCCAACACCAGATAGTCTAACTGCATGGCCTGATAAATAGCCGTTAGTGCGGCCGCGTGGCGGGGGGCGAAGGTCGCATCGAAGCTGCTCATGAAGCGTGCTTCTTCCGCACGCTTCTCGGCACTCTCGGTCATGCCAGCGTTCATATAGTGGATCATCCAGTGACTGGAGATGCCCATATGGGCCGCAAACGCTTTGCCTTCGATCAGGACGACACGGTATTTGCGATATTGACCGTCGGCATCGCGGTAATCGATGAAGCGCGAGATATAGAAGGT
>JAVHRA010000282.1:0-6254 GCA_036171395.1 Gallionella sp.
AACTCAGGCAACAAACAGACCAAGGCGATGTAAACTGCACCAATCAATGTCAGACGCAACATGATCTTCTCAACATACTTTGCAGTCTGCTCACCAGGACGTATACCAGGTAAGAATGCACCGCTTTTCTTCAAGTTATCCGCCGTTTCCTTAGGGCTAAACACAAGCGCCGTGTAGAAGAAACAGAAGAAGAAAATCGCTGCTGCATAAATCATCACGTATATCGGCTGTCCCGGAGACAACTTCTCACTGATATCCTTCAGCCACCCCATACCACTGCCAGAACCAAACCACCCAGCGATAGTCGCAGGGAACAAGATGATGCTTGATGCGAAGATCGGTGGAATCACGCCAGCCATATTTAACTTCAAAGGCAAATGAGAGCTTTGGCCACCATAAACCTTATTGCCAACTTGTCGCTTAGCATAATTAACCAGAATCTTGCGCTGTCCGCGTTCAACAAAAACCACCAAGGCCGTCACACCGAATGCCAACAGCATCAGGAACAACACCAAAGGTATAGAGAATGCACCTGTGCGAGCCAACTCAAGGGTGCTTCCGATTGCTTGAGGCAAACCAGCTGCAATACCTGCGAAGATAATCAGTGAGATACCATTGCCTAAACCACGCTCTGTAATCTGCTCACCAAGCCACATCAAGAACATCGTACCTGTTACCAAAGTAACTACGGTGGTCATCTGAAACAAACCACCCGGATTAGGAACCAGTCCAGGCTGAGCTTGTAGTGCCACTGAGATGCCAAATGCTTGAAATATCGCCAATGCTAGCGTGCCATATCGCGTGTACTGGGTAATTTTACGACGACCCGCTTCACCTTCCTTCTTCAACTGTTCCAAATGAGGAACAGCGATGGCAGCAAGTTGCATAATGATAGATGCCGAGATGTACGGCATGATACCCAGAGCAAATATGGTGAATCTAGACAACGCACCACCTGAGAACATGTTGAACATGCCTAAGATGCCGTTTTTCTGCGATTTAAAAAGATCAGCCAAGACTGTCGGATCAATGCCGGGCACTGGAATATGCGCACCAATTCGGTACACAACCAGCGCGCCCAGCAAGAACCACAGACGCTGACTTAAATCACCGTACTTGCCCTTAGTAGCTGCCTTATCGATAGCGCTCACTCTGCTACCTTACTCAGCAACACTACCACCGGCAGCTTGAACAGCCGCAAGCGCACCTTTGGTCAGCAACAAACCTTGCAATTTCACAGCACGCGAAATCTCACCGCACAAAATGACTTTTGCAGACAATGCATTTGCGTGGATAACGCCAGCTTGCTTCAATGCCAACAGGTCGATAGTTTCAACTGGCATGTTTTGCAGGTCAGACAAACGAACTTGTGCCGTGTCATTACGCGTCAAAGACACGAAACCACGCTTAGGCAAACGACGTTGCAAAGGCATTTGACCGCCCTCAAAACCGACTTTATGAAAACCACCAGCGCGGGACTTTTGACCCTTGTGACCACGTCCGCAAGTCTTACCAAGACCTGAACCGATACCGCGTCCTACGCGACGCTTGGAGTGCTTTGCACCTTGTGCAGGTTGAATATTATTAAGATTCATTTGTTACGCCTCGCACTTAACCAAGTAAAACACTTTATTGATCATGCCACGTACGCATGGAGTATCTTCCAGTTGCACAGTGTGGTTGATACGACGCAAGCCTAGGCCGCGAATTGTATCGCGGTGAGACTGCTTAGTTCCGATCAGACTTTTAATCTGAGTCACTTTGATTGTTTTGGCTTGTGTCATTTCTTACCCCAAGATCTCATCAAGTTGCTTGCCGCGTTTGGCAGCAATTTCAGATGGCGCGTTCAGTGCCTTCAGGCCGTTCAGTGTTGCGCGAACCACGTTGTAAGGGTTGCTAGAACCGATACACTTAGCTAACACATCCTTAACACCCACTGCCTCGAAAACTGCACGCATCGCGCCACCAGCAATAATTCCCGTACCTTCGGAAGCTGGTTGCATCAGAACCTTTGCGGCACCATGCTTACCAATAACGGTGTGATGCAAAGTGCCATTTTTCAAATTCACTTTGACCAGGTTACGGCGTGCCTCTTCCATAGCCTTTTGCACAGCGACTGGAACTTCCTTAGACTTTCCCTTACCCATCGCAATACGACCGTCGCCATCACCAACTACTGTCAGCGCTGCGAAACCCATGATACGACCACCCTTAACAACCTTGGTGACGCGATTCACGGAGATCATTTTTTCGATCATGCCGTCGTCACGTTCTTCCTGTTGCTGATTCTTTCCTTGCGGCTTAGCCATTATTCAACTCCAATTAGAACTGCAAGCCATGTTCGCGCGCGGCTTCAGCCAACGCTTTGATGCGACCATGATAACGATTACCGGAACGATCAAAAGCCACTTGAGTGATACCAGCGACCTTAGCTTTTTCAGCGATACGCTTACCAACAACTGCAGCAGCAGCCGTATTGCCACCGTTGGCCAGATCTTTGCGCAGATCGACTTCAACACTGGAAGCACTTGCAAGAACCTTACTGCCACACGCAGAGATGATTTGCGCATAGATGTGCAAATTAGTTCTATTGATTGCCAAACGTACTGACTTCTTTTCAGCGATACGAGCACGGGTTTTGCGTGCTCTGCGCTGACGGGATTCTTTTTTGTTAAACATATCAGCCTCGATTATTTCTTCTTGGTTTCTTTCAGGATTACCACTTCATCGCTGTAACGAACGCCTTTGCCTTTGTATGGCTCTGGCTCGCGGAACGCGCGAATCTCTGCGGCAACTTGACCTACGCGCTGCTTGTCGGCACCCTTCAACACAACTTCAGTCTGTGTTGGAGTCTCAACCTTAACGCCAGCCGGCATCTTGTAAGCGACAGGATGTGAGTAACCCAAAGTCAGATTCAAGGTATCGCCTGCAGCAGCAGCACGATAACCAACGCCGACCAGCGTCAATTTACGCTCGAAACCTTTGCTTACACCAAGCACCATGTTCGCGAGAATCGCACGAATGGTGCCAGACATCGCATCAGACTGCTTGGTTGCATTAGCAGCCTTGCACAACAACTTATCACCTTCACGAACCACTGTAATATCAGAGTTCAAAGCTTGCTTCATCGTACCGAGAGGGCCCTTAATAGAGACTTCGTTTGCAGCAAGCGTAACTTCAACACCAGATGGAACAACGACAGGATTTTTAGCAACTCTAGACATGCTTACCTCTCTATGCCACTACGCAGAGCAGCTCACCACCAATACCATTGGCGCGCGCTTTGCGATCGGTCATCAAACCTTTAGAAGTGGAGACGATTGCGATACCCAAGCCATTCATGACTTTAGGAATATCATTCGAACCCTTGTAGATGCGCAGACCAGGGCGACTTACGCGCTGGATCTTCTCAATCACCGGACGACCACTGTAGTACTTAAGCCCGATTTCAAGATTTGCCTTACCACCTTCAGCCTTGATGACTGAATAACCATCTACATAGCCTTCGTCTTTCAGAACTTCAGCTATGGCAACCTTCATCTTAGAAGAAGGCATGCTTACTGTTGCTTTTTCCGCCATCTGCGCATTGCGAATGCGAGTTAACATGTCGGAGATTGGATCACTCATACTCATAAATTTCTCCTACCAACTTGCCTTAACGATACCGGGAATCTCACCGCGCATAGCAAACTCGCGAATCTTGATACGACCCAGACCAAACTTCCTGAAAGTACCACGTGGACGGCCAGTCAGCGCACAACGGTTGCGCAGACGAACTGGACTTGAGTCGCGTGGAAGCGCTTGCAACTTAGCGCGGGCTTGCGCACGCTCTTCATCACTCAACTTAGAATTTTCGATGATTGCTTGCAATGCAGCACGCTTGGCAGCAAATTTTGCAACCATGTCACGACGCTTTTGTTCGCGGTTAATTAATGCCATCTTAGCCATTAGTCTGCTCTCATTTCTTTAAAGGAAGTTTGAATGCCAACAACAAAGCCTTAGCTTCTTCGTCAGTCTTCGCCGAAGTTGTGATAGTGATATTCATACCACGCAGTGCATCCACTTTCTCATATTCAATCTCAGGGAAAATGATTTGCTCTTTCACGCCCATATTGTAGTTACCGCGACCATCAAATGACTTGCCAGAGATACCACGGAAGTCACGAATACGAGGAATCGCAACTGTAATCAGACGATCCAAGAATTCATACATACGCTCTTTGCGCAAGGTAACTTTGCAGCCTACAGGATAGCCCTCACGGATCTTAAAGCCCGCGATAGACTTCTTGGACAAAGTTACAACAGGCTTTTGACCGGCAATCTTTTGCATATCACCAACCGCAAAATCCATAACCTTCTTGTCAGCAACCGCCTCACCCACACCCATGTTCAGAGTGATTTTCTCAATGCGAGGCACTTCCATCACAGACTTATAACCAAACTGCTTCATCAAATCTTTTGCGACTTGATCTTTGTAAAACGCATACAGACGTGCCATGTTCTAATACCCCTTAAGCGTCAATTACTTCGCCGTTAGACTTGAACACGCGCACCTTGCGTCCATCTTCCAACGTCTTAACACCAACGCGATCACCTTTTTTGGTAGCCGCATTGAAAACCGCCACATTTGAAATGTGAATAGGCATTTCCTTCTCAACGATACCACCAGTCAAACCCTTTACAGGATTAGGCTTCTGATGCTTCTTGACCTTATTGATACCGCCCACCAACAAATACTCACCCAGCACACGCAGCACATTGCCGCGATTACCTTTGTCTTTACCAGCGATGACGATTACATCATCGTTTTTCTTGATCTTGCGCATGATTTTCCTCTACTCGATTCGGAATCGCTTAAAGCACTTCCGGTGCCAACGAAACGATCTTCATAAACTTTTCAGTACGCAACTCACGCGTAACTGGTCCGAAAATACGCGTACCGATAGGCTCCAACTTGGCATTCAACAACACAGCTGCGTTGCCGTCGAACTTAACCAGAGAACCATCACTACGACGAACACCCTTCGCAGTGCGAACCACTACGGCGTTATAGACCTCACCTTTTTTAACGCGACCACGCGGAGCAGCATCTTTGATACTGACCTTAATCACATCACCAACGGAAGCATAACGACGCTTAGAGCCGCCCAAAACCTTGAAGCACATTACGGAACGCGCGCCGGTATTGTCGGCCACGTCTAAAACAGTTTGCATTTGTATCATTATTTAATCTCCAACTTATTCCGCTTACGGCGGCCAGTTTTGGAACCCGTTTGGGTTAGGTCGCCGCGAGCGGCGATGAAACGAAGCCGCGCATTATATTCGATTGCAGAAAAGATGCAAGCGGTACTTACAATTAAATTGCAGCACCCTTACTCAGCAACTTAGATACACGCCAACTCTTAGTTTTAGCCAATGGGCGGCACTCTTCGATGGTAACCATGTCGCCGGTATGAAACTCATTAGATTCATCATGCGCATGATATTTTTTCGATACGCGGATAATTTTGCCCAACAATGGATGTTTGACCTTACGCTCTACCAAGACAGTAACTGTCTTGTCCATCTTGTCGCTTACTACCGTACCGGTCAGCGTACGTTTAAGTTTAGCTTCGCTCATTTCTGGGCATCCTTCTGTGTCAATTCCGTTTTGATACGAGCAATAGAACGACGTACTTTGCGCATCTCGCTGGTATTGGTCATTTGTTGTGTTGCAACTTGCATACGCAGACCGAATTGCGCCTTAGTCAAGGACAGCAACTCAGTTTGCAATTCTTCTGCAGACTTAGCTTTAAGATCAGTAGTCTTCATATTATGTACCCACCTGTCTAACTACGAATGTTGTGGCCAAAGGCAGTTTTGCCGATGCCAAACGGAATGCTTCACGCGCCAGAGTCTCATCAACGCCATCCATTTCGTACAACATCTTGCCAGGCTGAATCTCGGCTACGTAGTACTCAGGATTACCCTTACCGTTACCCATACGAACTTCGGCAGGCTTCTGTGAAATTGGCTTGTCTGGGAACACACGAATCCAGATACGACCACCACGTTTGATGTGACGTGTCATGGCGCGACGTGCTGCTTCGATTTGACGTGCAGTCAAACGACCACGAGCAACGGCTTTGAGGCCGAACTCACCGAAACTGACTTGATTGCCGCGAGTCGCCAAGCCGCTGTTACGGCCTTTTTGCTCCTTGCGATATTTTCTTCTAGCTGGCTGTAGCATGTTTAGCTCCCGACTTTCTTACTTT
>JAVHRA010000283.1:0-6215 GCA_036171395.1 Gallionella sp.
GTCAGATGCATCATCAGGTGCAGAAAGGGATTGGTCGCACCGCTCTCAGGCGTGTAGTCCTTGTCTATATGGGCATCCGGCTGTGCCAACAGGTCGTGATATTCGGGATGTTTCTCTATCAGTTGCGCGGTCAAATCTTCCAAGGGCGTGAGCAACGCTGCGGCGCAGCGCTTGCGCCAAGTCTCGAATAAGAAGCTACGTGCTTCGTCGCGGGTGGGATTGAATAACAAAATAATCTCCAAATTATCTCCTCCCACTCATAGGGGGAGAGTTAGTGTGGGTGTAGAAACGTGATAGCTAAAATGAGCCACCCATCCCAATCTGCCCCCTATGTGGGGCAGGCGTCGTGGTTAGTCGGTCTTATTCGGGTACTCGCACAAATCAGAGATCAGGCACTCGCCGCATTTTGGTTTGCGCGCCTGACAGATATAACGCCCGTGCAGAATCAACCAATGATGCGCATCTAATAAAAATTCTTTGGGGATGACCTTGAGTAGCTTGTGTTCCACTTCCAGCACGTTCTTGCCCGGCGCCAGATTGATGCGGTTGGCGAGGCGGAAGATGTGCGTGTCCACCGCCAAAGTGGGCTGGCCGAAAGCGGTGTTGAGGATCACATTGGCCGTCTTGCGTCCCACGCCGGGCAAGGCTTCCAGCGCCTCGCGCTGTTGCGGTACTACACCATTGTGCAGGCGCAGTAGTAAGCTGCAAGTCTGTATCACATGCTTGGCCTTGGTCTTGTATAAGCCGATGCGCTGTATGTACTCGCGCAGACCTTCCTCGCCCAAATCCAACAAAGCTTGCGGCGTATTGGCAAGCGCATAGAGCTGACGCGTGGCGAGGTTGACGCTGACATCGGTGGCTTGCGCTGACAGCATCACTGCCACCAGCAACTCGAAGGGCGTACGGTATTCCAGTTCGGTGGTGGGATGCGGGTCGGCGGCGCGTAAGCGTTCGAAGATGGCGCGGCGTTTGGCGGCGTTCATGCCATCTAGGCTGCCGCAATGACTGCGCTGGTCTTCTGGCGTTGTTCGTTCGCGGCGGCGCGCAAGGTCATATAGTTCTTGCCCGCGATCAGCAGCCCCAGCGTGACGAACGCGCCGGGCGGCAAAATGGCCAGCAGAAAGCCGTGGTAGTTAGGCACGACCGTGATGACCAAGGATTTTGCACTGGCCCCAAATACCATGTCTATGCCGGACAGCAGCGTGCCATGACCGAACAACTCGCGGATGCCACCCAATACTGCCAGTACCGCAGTCAGCCCCAAGCCCATCGCCAGTCCATCCGCACCCGATTGCAGCGGCGGCTGCTTGGACGCGAAGGCTTCGATACGCGCCAGCACGATACAGTTGGTGACGATCAGCGGGATGAAGATGCCCAGCACCAGATACAGCGTGTGCATATAGGCGTTCATGGCGAATTGAATGACGGTGACCAGTACTGCGATGATGAGGATGAACACTGGGATGCGCGCCTCGTTGGGTACGGCGGAGCGTATCGGCGAGATGGTCGCGCTGGATAGTGCCATGACGATAGCCGTGGCGATGCCCAAGCTCACGCCGTTCACCACCGAGCTACTCACCGCGAGGATGGGGCACATGCCGAGCAGCTGCACCACGCCGGTGTTCTGTTTCCACAGGCCGTTATAGAAGATGTCTTTCAATTCCTGGCTGGTCATTTTTGTGTCTCCTGTTTTGCAACGGCTGCGGCGAACAGTGCCTCACGATGCAAGGCGTAGTACTGCAAAGCGTGATGCACAGCCTTGACCACGGCGCGCGGCGTGATAGTCGCGCCGGCCATATAGTCGAACTGTCCGCCGTCCTTCTTCACTTGCCAGTCACCATCTTTGTCGGCCAGCAGTGCCTTGCCGTCGAAGCCGCTAATCCAATTACTCTTGGCGATGTCGATATAGTCGCCCAGTCCGGGTGTCTCCTTGTGCGTCACCACGCGCACCCCTGCCAGTGTGCCATCCGCCTTGATGGCGACCAGCAGATCGATGCGGCCGCTATAGCCATCCGGCGCAATCACTTCCATCGCCACCGCGACTGGAGCGCCGTCCTTGCGAGCGCGGTAAGCCAAGGTGGGCGCGGTCGTACCTAATAGCAGGTCGGGATCCAGTGCTACTGTGTCAGTCACGATGTTGTTGTCAAAGCTGTGGTGCGGTACTAGTTGCGAGATCAGTTTGAGTTTCTCTTCCTGCTCGCTCTTGGCGATGTTGTCCTTGGTTTGCAGATAGGTAAGCGCCAATATGGTCGTGCCTATCAGGGTGAAGAACAATACGTTCATCGCGGTATGCAAAGCCGCTTTGGCCATGGAGCGCCTCATGGCTTGGACTCCTTTTTGCCGAATACTTTGGGCTGCGTGTAAGCGTCGAGCAGCGGTACGCAGATATTCATCAGCAGCGTGGCGAACGCCATGCCGTCCGGGAACGCGCCGAACACGCGGATCAGATAAGTGATCAGGCCCGCGCCGGCGGCGAAGATGATCTTGCCCTTGTGCGTGGTCGGACTGCTGATCGGATCGGTGAGAATGAAGAATGCGCCCAGCATCGCCGCACCGGAGAACCAGTGGAACAGCGGGGTGACGTAATGTGCTGGGTCAAGCAGATGGAAGATGCCGGCCACTGCGAACAGCGTGCCCAGGTACGCCACCGGCAGATGCCAAGAGATGATGCGGGTCGCGAGCAGATACAGGCCGCCGATGAGGAAGCCGATCGCCACCATCTCGCTACCGTGTCCGGCCAGACGACCAAAGATGGGTTGGGTGAGGATGTCGTTGACCGGCAGCGACAGATGTAATTGGGTCTTGAGCGTGTCCAGCGGCGTGGCCATAGTCACCGCGTCCAGTTTCAAACCGTCGGGCAGACTGCCGCCGAAGATGTAGTGCAGTTGTTGCACGAAGCTCAGCTCCGTTGCGCCCATGCCGTGCGGCGTGATCCAGTGCGTCATCTGTACCGGGAATGACACGATCAGCACCGCGTAACCTATCATCGCCGGGTTGAATGGGTTGTTGCCTAAGCCGCCGTACAGATGTTTGGCGATGGCGATACAGAACGCCGTGCCCACCACCACCAGCCACCAAGGTGCGAGCGGCGGGATGGACAGGGCCAGCAGCCAGCCGGTGAGCAGGGCGCTGTTGTCCTTGAGGAAGGGCATGATGGGGCGGCGGCGTATCTTCAGCATCGCGGCTTCGGTGGCCAGCGCGGTGATTGAGGCAAGCGTGATCGACACCAGGATGGCTGGACCGAAATACCATACATACAACGCGATGCCGGGCAGCAGTGCCAGTATCACTTTGAGCATGATGGCCGAAACCGAATCCGGTTTACTGATGAAGGGGGAAAAGAATGCGGACATGGCGGCTTATTCCTTGGGTGACTCAGCTTCGGTGGAAGCCAATTCGTGGATGTGTGCTCGGCGCGCTTCGATCTCAGCAATCTCGGCTTGTTGTTGCGGTGTGAGTTGCTCGGTGTTCTTGGGTTGGACGGCGGCAGCTTGGAGTTTGGCCTGCTCGATGGCGGCCTGTATCTTGGCCTCCGCTTCAGTCAGGGGCGGCGGAGCGAGGTTCGCGGCGGCTTGTGCTGCGGCGAGTTTGGCCGCAGCCAGCTTGGCTTCGGCTGCTGCTTTTTCCTTGGCCGCCAGTTTTTCAGCCTTATCCTGTTTCTCGCGCTCGATGCGATATTCGCGGAACTCGAAACGCTCACGTGCCGCATCCGCCGAAGTTTTGTCGGATTCGCGCGCCCAGATCTCGCTCTTGGCGAAACGGTAGTACTGCACCAGCGGGATATGGCTGGGACAGACATAGCTGCACGCGCCGCACTCTATGCAATCGAACAGGCTGAATTCCTGCGCCTTGCCGAATTCCTTGGACTTGGCGAACCAGTACAGGTCTTGTGGTTGCAACTCGGCGGGGCACACTTCGGCGCAGCGTGTGCAACGTATGCACGGCATGGCAGGCGGCGCGGGTGGGAACAGTTGGGGCGAGGAGGCGATGATGCAGTTGGCCGCTTTGACGATCGAGACCTCGGCGCCCGGCAAAGGCAATCCCATCATCGGCCCGCCCATGATGTAGCTATCGGTGTCGGGCAGCACCCCCGCATACGCGACCACATCGCTCACCGGCGTACCTATCAATACGTCCAGATTTTGCGCTACCTTAACATTGCCGGTGACGGTGACGATGCGCGACACCAGCGGCTCGCCGAACTGCACAGCGCGATAGATGCTCTGCGCGGTGGCGACGTTGAAGCACTGCACGCCTTTGTCGGTGGAGCGCACGCCGGCAGCGACTTCGATGCCGGTCAACACGCGTATCAGTTGTTTCGCGCCGCCGCCCGGATAGAGCGTGGGTACGGCGATGATCTTGATGTCATCCGCGCTGGCGTGCGCCGCTTGCTGCATCGCAGCGATGGCTTCGGGCTTGTTGTCTTCGATGCCGACCAGTATTTCTTCCGCTTCCAGCGCCCAGCGCATGATCTCCGCGCCTTTGATGATTTCGTCGGCGCGTTCGCGCATCAGCATGTCGTCGCAGGTGATGTAAGGCTCGCACTCCGCGCCGTTCAGCACCAAGGTCTTAACCTTGTGTTTGCCTACGCGCAGTTTCAAATCGCTGGGGAATACCGCGCCACCCAGACCGACCACGCCGGCCAGACGCAACACTAGTCGCACGTCTGCGGCGGAAGCGCTGCGGAAATCCATACCCGTCTTGGGTATCCATTCGTCCTTGCCGTCGGGGATCAGTGTCGCGCACAGGTCGGGCAAGCCGGAGGCGTGCGCCACGACTTGCATGCCGATCTCACTGATGGTGCCCGAGGTGCTGGCGTGTATGGCGCTGGAGATGCCGTCCTCCGGCATGCCGATGAGCTGGCCTTTGAGCACATGCTCGCCCACTTGCACCAAGGGTTTGGCGATGTTGCCCACATGCTGATGAAAAGGAATCACCAGCTTGGCGGGCATAGGCAGCGGCACGATAGGCGTGCGTGTAGATTGCGCTTTGTGGGTGGGCGGATGCACACCGCCATGGAATTTGTAGAGTGTCGTCATGAGGCGTTAGGCTTAATCAATGCGTGGGCTGCAGCGCGTAGACCGGATACTTCCATTTCCAGTTGCTGATCTTCTCTTCGATGACTTGCATGCTGATGCAATCCACCGGGCAGGGCGCCAGACACAATTCACAGCCGGTGCATTCCTTGCTGATGATGGTGTGCATCTGCTTGGCCGCGCCGCTGATGGCATCGACTGGGCAAGCTTGTATGCACAGTGTGCAACCGATGCAAGTGTTTTCGTCGATAAAGGCCACCGACTTGGGCTTGGGTGCGGCGGTGTCACCGCCAAAGGGCTTGAACTCTACGCCGAGCAGATCGGCCAGCTTCTGTATGCCTTCTTCGCCGCCCGGTGGGCAACGATTGATGTCGGCCTCGCCTGCCGCAATGGCCGTGGCGTAGGGCCTGCAACCGGGGAAGCTGCATTGACCGCACTGCGTTTGCGGCAGGATGGCATCGATCTTCTCGACCAGCGGATTGCCTTCGACACGGAACTTGATCGCGGCAAAACCCAACACCGCGCCGAGTACCACGGCGATGCCGGACATGATTAACAAAGCGGTTAGCATTATTTGACCAACCCCGCAAAGCCCATGAAAGACAAACTCATCAGACCTGCGGTGATCATGGCGATGGCTGAACCTTTAAAGATACCTGGTACATCTGCACCTTCCAGACGCTCGCGTATGCCCGCGAACAACACCATCACCAGCGTGAAGCCTGCGGCGCTACCGAAGCCGAACCACAGCGCCTTGAGCAAGGTGTATTGCAACTGGTTCTGTGCAATCAACAGCGGCACGCCCAGCACCGCGCAGTTGGTGGTGATGAGTGGCAGATAGATGCCCAGCACCTGATACAGCACCGGGCTGGATTTTTTGATGTACATCTCGGTGAATTGCACGATGCCCGCGATGACCACGATGAAGGACAGCGTGGACAGATACGCGAGGTCGTAAGGCACCAGCAGGTAGTGATAGAGCAGATAGCTCGCACCCGACGCCAGCGTCAGCACGAACGCGGTGGCCGCGCCCATGCCGATGGCGGCTTCCAGCTTTTTAGATACGCCCATGAAGGGACACAGGCCCAGAATTTTCACCAGCACGATGTTGTTCACAAACACCGCGCCGATCAAGATCATCAGATATTCAGACATCATCGCGCCTTAGCAAAATAGGCG
>JAVHRA010000284.1:0-1355 GCA_036171395.1 Gallionella sp.
TCGGCGAACAACACCGAGTGCGATACGCACTTGCCATCAAAAAATACATTGCCTTTTTTTACTACACTGACTTGATCGAATTGCGACACGATGACTCCTGAGTTTGATTATTGACTAGGTTCTTGGGCTTTTATGCCCTTGGCATAATTCACATACACGTACACGGGAATGGCGAGATCGCCGAGATGTTTGGCTATCAGCGGACGCACCTCCTGCCAATCCAGACCGGTCTGACCGCAGGCCAGACGCGGCAAAGCAAGACTGCGCAGCGATTCATTCTCCACCAAGGTACGCAGCGCATGCAGCGCGTGATTGATGTTACTCAACGTAGCGCGACCGGGTTTGCTGCCGTGATCGTATGCGCCTTCCTGTGTGAACAGGTTAACGAGGTAACGGCCATCGGCGCTCATCCAGGTCCATAGCCCGCCGGACTTGGGATGCTTGGTCTGACAGACATGGCGAAAATCTTTGTACATGGCGGGCATACGCTCGCGCAATTGCAAGGCCAAACCGTGATGAAAATCATCATTGGGCGCGACACCTTGAGCGATGGCTTGCGCCCCGCTCAACAAGATGTCGCCGCTCAATTCATGTATCACGCACGCCCCCTATTTACTTACGGTGTTTCAGATTTGCCGCGATGCGCAGACGCAAAGCATTCAGCTTAATGAAGCCCGCTGCATCTTTTTGGTCATAAGCACCCTTGTCGTCTTCGAAGGTGGCGATGGTGGAATCGAACAGCGAATCGGTCTTGGAGTCGCGTCCCACCACGATCACATTGCCCTTGTACAACTTCACGCGCACCCAGCCGTTCACGGTGGATTGGGTGTGGTCGATTAGGGTTTGCAAGGCGCGACGTTCAGGACTCCACCAGTAGCCGTTGTAAATCATCGAGGCGTAACGCGGCATCAGATCATCCTTTAGGTGAGCGACTTCGCGATCCAGCGTGATGGACTCGATAGCGCGGTGAGCCTTGAGCATGATGGTGCCGCCGGGGGTCTCGTAACAGCCGCGTGACTTCATGCCGACGTAGCGGTTCTCTACCAAATCAAGACGACCGATGCCGTGCTTGCCGCCCAATTGATTGAGCTGGGTCAAGACCGCAGCTGGGCTCAGCTTGGTACCGTTCAGTGCCACGATGTCACCATTGCTGAATTCGATGTCCAAATATTCGGCCGCATCCGGGGCGTTCTCGGGCGACACCGACCAACGCCACATTGATTCTTCCGCTTCCGCAGCAGGGTCCTCCAGATGACGACCCTCGTAGGAAATGTGCAGCAGGTTCGCGTCCATAGAGTAGGGCGAGCCGCCTTGTTTGTGCTTCATGTCGATGGGGATGCCGTTCTTTTCGGCAT
>JAVHRA010000285.1:0-1354 GCA_036171395.1 Gallionella sp.
ATAGAAGAAGGTCTGTTCTTTGAAAATCCCGCCTTGCGCGGCGCGATCAAGACCGCGCAGGACAACGGTAGCGCACTACACATCATGGGCCTGCTCTCGGCCGGTGGCGTACACAGCCACGAGAACCATATCTACGCGATGCTGGAGATGGCGGCCAAAGCAGGCCTGAAAAAAATCTATCTGCACGCTTTCCTAGATGGTCGCGACACGCCACCTAAGAGTGCGGGCCCTTCTTTGCTTGCGCTGCAAACGCTGTGCGACAAGTTAGGCGTGGGACAGATCGCCACCGTAACGGGTCGCTTCTTCGCTATGGACAGAGACAACCGCTGGGAACGCGTCGTTACTGCCTATGATGTCATTACTCAAGGCGTAGGCGCATTTAGCGCGACCTCGGCGCAAGAAGCATTGGAGCAAGCCTATGCGCGCGGCGAGAACGACGAGTTCGTGCAAGCCACCAGCGTCACCCCCTCAGGACAAAAGGCGATACGTATGAATGACGGCGACGCGCTGATATTCATGAACTTCCGTGCCGACCGTGCGCGCGAAATCACCCGCGCACTGTGCGATACCAACTTCGACGGCTTCGCACGCAAGTATTTCCCCAAGCTGGCCAACGTCACTACCTTGAGCAGCTACGGCGAGGACTTCAAGCAACCCTGCGCCTATCGCGCCGAATCGATACACAACACCTTGGGTGAATACTTGTCCAATCTCAAGCTCAAGCAACTGCGCATCGCCGAAACCGAGAAGTATGCGCATGTGACCTACTTTATGAACGGCGGCAAGGAGCAACCCTATCCCGGCGAAGATCGCATCCTCGTACCTTCTCCGAAAGTGGCAACCTATGACTTGCAGCCGGAAATGAGCGCGCATGAGGTGACGGACAAACTGGTGGCAGCCATCCTGTCGCGCCAGTATCAAGCGATGATTTGCAACTACGCGAATGGTGACATGGTCGGCCACAGCGGCGACATGGCTGCGGCAACCAAGGCCATCGAGACGCTGGACGTGTGCATAGGGCGCGTGGTGCAAGCCATGCAATCCATAGGCGGCGAAGTCATCCTCACCGCCGATCACGGCAATGCCGAGCAGATGATAGATCACAGCACTCATCAGGCGCATACCGCCCACACCCTGAATCTGGTGCCCTTCGTCTATGTCGGTCGCCCAGCCAAGGTGGCTAGTACGGGTGCTTTACGCGACCTTGCTCCCACCCTGCTCTATATGATGGGTCTGCCCAAACCGGAAGAGATGACTGGGCATAGCCTGATAGCCTTCGAGTGACCTCCTTGTTGCGCCCCGGCCTACTGATCTTGACGCTACTGGCTATGTCCAGTGGCGTGCAGGCAGGGCA
>JAVHRA010000286.1:0-6162 GCA_036171395.1 Gallionella sp.
GTCGGCTGGAGAATGCGATGCAGGACAGAGGGGTGGAGGACAAGGTGGTCACTTCCACCTTCCATTCTTGGTGTTACAAAATGCTGCGCACCTACGGCCTGCCGATAGCAAGCGAGAAAGAGCTTCCCAACTTTTCAGAGCGGCAGGCAGCCAATGTGCAAGCCGTGCTGGATGCTGCTGAACGCGGACTGATTCCGGGTGGGCAATATGACGCAGTGTTGATCGACGAGGCACACGACTTTGAGCCGCAATGGCTGGCGCTGGCGGCAAAGATGGTGAACCCGAACACGAAGGCGCTGATGATCGTGTACGACGATGTGCAGGCAATCTACAAAGGGCGCAAACGCCCAGTGTGGAAGCAGCTCGGCATTGAGGCCGCCGGCCGCACCACGGTACTCAAAGTGAATTACCGCAACACCGCGCAGATATTGCGCTTCGCACGCAAATTCGCCTCTGATGTGATTGGCGCACCAGGCGTATGCGCCGGTGACGAGAGCGCGATCCTGATGCCAGAAGACGGCGGGCGCGAAGGGGTGGAGCCAGTGGTGCGGTCATGCGTGAGCTATGACGGCGAAGCGCATGCGATTGCGGAATGGCTACTCAATCGCAAGGCCGCTGGGTATGAATGGGGGCAGATGGCGGTGCTTTATCCTCGGCATTTCATCGGCGAGCGATTCGAAAAAATATTGGTGAAATCGGGCGTACCAGTGGACGTAGCAAAAAATCACGGCAACCGTGTGCAGACAGAACGTGACGCGGTGCGCTTCCTCTCCATGCACAACGCCAAAGGACTGGAGTTCCCTTGCGTGGCGATAGGCGGGCTGGGTGAGTTGAAAAAACCCGAGGACATCGAAGACGACATCCGCCTCACCTACGTCGCCATCACGCGCGCGACGCATGAGGCGTTCATCACTTATTCAAATATGTCGGAGCTGGTGGGGCGGTTGGTGGTGTAGCTAAAAACACTCAAAATTGACGCGCCTTACTCGTGCGCGTAAATTATGCGCATGAATTTCACCAAGGAAGCGCCATGGTTAACCTTAGTTTCGATCCATCCGCACCCAAAAAGTCCGCCAATCTAAGTATCAATGCAGATCTGTTAGCACAAGCGAAGCAGCTCAACATCAATCTTTCGCAGACATTGGAACAGCACCTTGCAGAGGTCGTTCGTCGGGCGCAAAGCGAAAGATGGCTGGCGGAAAATAGCGCGGCTTTGGAAGCGTACAACCAGCGCATCGAGGCTAGCGGCATGTTCAGCGATGGACTGAGGAAGTTCTAACATGGCGCAGTTCGACGTGTATCTCAATCCCAATGTTGCTACCCAGCAAGCCATCCCCTACCTGCTGGATGTGCAAGCTGATTTACTGGATGCGTTATCGACCCGCGTTGTCGTGCCGCTGATACTGGCAGAAGAAATGGGGCTGGCAGCAAAGAACCTCAACCCCAAATTCAAGATCAAGAACACCACCGTCGTCATGTCCACTGCCGAACTCGCGGGCGTTTCGATCAAATCATTGGGGGACAAGGTTGCTACATTGAAAACCAAGCGCGACGAGATCATCGCTGCACTTAATCTGCTATTTACCGGAATTTAGAAACACAATCGACCGCACCACATTAGCACTCGTACCCCATACCAAAATCACTTTTCAAATGATGCGCATTTCCCAACTTCAACAACGCCTGCAAGAGCTAGGCTGTAAACCTTGCCACGAAGACCGGCTGCTGCGCGGCTGGGTGCAGTTGAGCTCGTATGACCGCAAAGGCAGCGCGGCGGAATCTTTCTTTCCCTTGGCGTTGCGCAATGAGCTACCTGCCATCGAGGCGGAGTTGCGTGGGCTGGCAAAACTGCATGGCGAGTATCCGGCCGAGCAAGAGGTAGCCCGCCTGCTCGTAACCTTACATGACGGGCAGATGGTGGAGAGCGTGCTGTTACCGCGTGGCGGGCTGTGCGTCTCGACGCAGGTGGGTTGCGCGGTGGGTTGTGTGTTCTGCATGAGTGGTCGTGCGGGTCTGGTGCGGCAACTCGGCAGCGCGGAGATCGTCGCGCAAGTGGTGCTAGCGCGTACAAGCCGAGCAGTGAGCAAGGTGGTGTTCATGGGCATGGGCGAGCCTGCGCACAATCTGGATAACGTGCTGGAAGCGATACAACTGCTGGGCACGCAAGGCAATATCGGGCACAAGAGTCTGGTGCTTTCTACGGTGGGCGATGTGCGAGTGTTTGAGCGGTTGATGGAAGACTTGCCCAGCAACATCATTCGTACAGCCACCTCTGATTCCGTTCGTCCTGAACCTGTCGAAGGAGCGAACGGTCATGACGAGAAGGATGATGTTCATGCTTCGACAAGCTGTGCGTGTGCTGTTGGGGCGAATGCCCCTTACAGCCACGGCCTACCCCTTGCGGGTGCAGCACGAACGTTTTCGCAGTTGACTCCTATCGTCCGCCCCGCGCTGGCACTCTCACTGCATAGCACCAATGCAGAGTTACGCGCGCAGCTGTTGCCGCGCGCACCCGAGATGAGCATCGAGGACTTGATCGAACGAGCCGAAGTGTATGCACGCGCGACTTCTTATCCGGTGCAATACCAATGGACGCTGCTGGAAGGCATCAACGACAGCGACGCGGAGCTGGACGGCATCACGCGTCTGCTCAAGGGCAAGTATGCGGTGATGAACTTCATCCCCTTCAACGCGGTGGATGGCTTGGACTATCGCCGCCCCTCGCCCGAACGTATCGCGGTCATGGTGGAGACGTTGCGCAGGCACGGCATCCTCGCCAAGGTGCGCGACTCGGCGGGGCAGGAAGTAGAAGGGGCGTGCGGGCAGTTGCGAGCGCGGGCCGTTAAAGAAAGACGCAGTAAAAAAATATCCTTCGATGCCATCGATATAGCTCCTTCCCCCTGATAGGGGGATAAGCATTGGACTCGCAGCCCGTTCGCACAAACCACCCGCATTACTTTTTCAGCGCACCGTTATAATCCCGCCTTTCGTCGTTACAGGATTCCATCGTGTCTGATCGCTTAGCTGTGTTACCGCAATATCTGATGCCCAAGCAGTTGCTGACTGTGTTGGCGGGCAAGTTCGCCAGTGCTCGCTTAGGTGGCTTGACCACGGCGGTGATACGTCGCTTCGTGGCGCGCTACCAAGTGAATATGGCCGAGGCGGCGAATCCGGACATCGCCAGCTACGCGAGCTTCAACGAGTTTTTCACGCGGCCTTTGCGCGACGCTGCGCGACCGCTGGCGGATGCCGAGTTCATCTGTCCGGTGGACGGCGCGATCAGCCAGTTCGGGCCTATCGAGCGCGACAATATCTTTCAGGCCAAGGGCCACAGTTACACCACCACCGCGCTGGTGGGTGGCGATGCGGAACTGGCCGCGCAATTCGCAGACGGTAGTTTCGCCACGTTGTATCTCAGCCCCAAGGACTATCACCGCATCCATATGCCGTGCGCGGGACGCTTGCGCCGCATGATTCATGTGCCGGGCGAGTTATTCTCGGTGAACCCCACCACCGCGCGTGGCGTACCCGGTTTGTTCGCGCGCAACGAGCGTGTGGTGTGCGTGTTCGATAGCGAATTTGGTCAGTTCGTGTTGACCCTGGTGGGCGCGACCATCGTCGGCAGCATGGCCACGGTGTGGCATGGCATGGTCAATCCGCCGCGTCCCGGCACGGTGCGCGAATGGCGTTACGACGACCAGGACATCACGCTGCAAAAAGGCGAGGAGATGGGGCGCTTCCTGCTCGGTTCGACCGTGGTGATGCTGTTCCCCAAAGACACGCTGGCCTTCAACGCGACATGGCAGCCGACCAAGGCGATACGTCTGGGTGAGGCGATGGGCAAACAGCCGGTCTGAGTCGTAACGGGCAGGAATACCGCACGCTTAGACAAAATCCGATGTTAGGCGTAGCATGGTTTTGCAACATTTCTTTAATCACCATAAGGAGTTGCATCATGCCTAAGACACATCATTCAAATCGCGATATGAAAAAGAAACCGTTGATGACGCCAAAAGAGAAGAAGCAGGCGAAGCAGATGAAGAAGCACAGCCACGACGCACCGCCGCTTATCACCAATGTCACCACCCATTGAACGCTGACGTTTTATAACCCAGCAATGCAAGAAAAAGCCCGGCGCGCCGGGCTTTTTCTTGCCCCATGAACGGGGCCACTCAGCGCAGGAGCGCTACGCTTTATTTCTCGAACTTCATCACCCCGCCTTTGCAGTCCACCTTGATAGTGTCCTTCACGACGAAACGACCTTCCAACAAAGCTTTGGCCAGCGGGTTCTCCAACTGTGCCTGGATGGCACGCTTGAGCGGACGTGCACCGTACACAGGATCGAATCCAGCGTTGGCGATTTCGGCCAGTGCGGCCTCGCTCACTTCCAGCTTCATCTCCAATGCAGCCAAGCGTTTTTCCAGATACTGCAACTGGATGCGTGCGATGCTCTGGATGTTCTTCTCGTCCAGCGCATGGAACACCACCACCTCGTCGATGCGGTTGATGAACTCGGGACGGAAGTAGCTCTTCACCTCGCCCATCACCGCTAGCTTGATGACCTGATAATCGTCACCTTGCATCTGCTGGATCATCTGACTACCCAGATTCGAGGTCATCACAATGACGGTGTTCTTAAAATCCACAGTACGCCCCTGGCCATCGGTCATGCGACCATCGTCCAGTGCTTGCAGCAACACGTTGAACACATCGGGATGCGCCTTCTCCACTTCATCGAGCAGGATGACGCTATACGGTTTACGCCGCACCGCTTCGGTCAGACCACCGCCTTCTTCATAACCCACATAGCCGGGCGGTGCACCGATCAAACGCGCCACGGAATGCTTCTCCATGTACTCGCTCATGTCAATGCGGATGAGATGATCTTCCGAGTCGAACATGAAACCCGCCAAAGCTTTGCACAGCTCGGTCTTGCCCACGCCGGTCGGGCCGAGGAACAAGAAAGAACCATAGGGACGATTCGGGTCGGACAAGCCGGAACGCGAGCGGCGGATGGCATCGGACACCAGACGCACGGCCTCATCCTGACCCACCACGCGCTCGTGTAACTTATCTTCCATCTTGAGCAGCTTGTCGCGCTCGCCGGTGAGCATCTTGGACACGGGAATGCCGGTGGCGCGGCTCACCACTTCGGCGATCTCTTCCGCGCCGACTTGAGTGCGCAGCAAACGATTCTGCTTGCCGTTACCTGCCGCCTCGCGCTCCAACGCCTCTTTGAGCTTAGCTTCCAGCTCGGGCAACTTGCCGTATTGCAACTCGGCGACGCGCTCCAGCTTGCCCTCGCGTTGCAGACTGGCGATGTCGGTCTTGACCGTGTCGATGGCTTTCTTCACATCGGTCGCGCCCTGCGCCGCACTCTTCTCGGCTTTCAGAATCTCTTTCAGGTCATTGGCTTCGCGTTGCAGCTTGAGCAGCTCATCTTCGATGAGCTGGATGCGTTTTTTGGAGGCTTCGTCCTTCTCCTTCTTCATCGCCTCGCGCTCGATCTGCAACTGGATGATGCGTCTATCCAGCTTGTCGATGACTTCAGGGGTGGACTCGTTTTCCATCTTCATACGCGCCGCCGCCTCGTCGATCAGATCGATGGCCTTGTCCGGCAGGAAGCGGTCGGTGATATAGCGATGCGACAACTCCGCCGCTGCGACGATAGCAGGGTCGGTGATGGTCACGCCGGTGTGATGTGCTTCGTATTTATCTTTCAAGCCGCGCAAGATGGCGATGGTCGATTCCACCGAAGGCTCGTCCACCAACACCTTTTGAAAGCGGCGCTCCAACGCGGCATCTTTCTCCACGTATTTGCGATATTCGTCTAACGTGGTCGCGCCTATGCAATGCAGTTCGCCACGCGCCAGCGCAGGCTTGAGCATATTGCCCGCATCCATCGCGCCTTCGGTCTTGCCCGCGCCCACCATAGTGTGCAGCTCATCGATAAAGACGATGGTCTTGCCTTCATCCAGCGCCAGCTCTTTGAGCACGTTTTTTAGACGCTCTTCGAACTCGCCGCGATATTTCGCACCCGCCACCAAGGCCGCCATGTCCAGCGACAACACCTTCTTGCCCTTGAGCGACTCCGGCACTTCGCCATCGATGATGCGTTGCGCCAAACCTTCCACGATGGCGGTCTTACCGACACCAGGTTCG
>JAVHRA010000287.1:0-6160 GCA_036171395.1 Gallionella sp.
GGACAGTCATTCCTCTAGGCGTTTCGTTACCTGACGCTCAAGCAACCTACCCGCTGACGACGCGAGCAGCGTCATAGTCAGCCTATTTGATCTTGCTCCGGATGGGGTTTACCCTGCCACTGATGTTGCCACCAGCGCGGTGAGCTCTTACCTCGCCATTTCAACCTTACCTGTTCCCTTTCAATCATCGCAGTCGCTTGCGCTACTACTCTTCTTGAAAGACTTTGTCGCTCTTGCGAGCGACAAAGTCGAGTCATCGGCGGTATATTTTCTGTGGCACTTTCCATCGCCTCACGGCGTCCGGTCGTTAACCGGCATCCTGCTCTATGGAGCCCGGACTTTCCTCCCCGCACTTCTTGCAGGGAGGAAAATCCGGGTTTCCCCGCACTTTGGCTTCAGCATAACTTGCTTGCGCAAATTAGCCTACACCGCAACCTGCTCGCTTGCGCGAGTGGGTTGTCCTCCCCGCAAAAATCTGCGCGGCGACTGCCTAGCCAGCTTCGGCGCGGATTCTATCACCAGAGATAGTCCGCCCCTGGGATTAAATCTATTTGCCCTGCAATGCCTGCCCAGTCTTTTCCAGAGCCTTGCCGCTTTGCTGCAAGGTCTCGTTACCCAGCCGTTTGAATTGGTCGGCCAAGGTATCCTGCGCAAAAGGGTTGGATAACAAAGGCCGCTCACGCCCTATATTCACGCCCAAGGCCATACCGATCAGCAAACCGAGCAATGCGCTCAATGCAGCCCATTTGAATAGTTTCATCTCACTCTCCTACAGCCGCAATCCGTGCGTCCTTAAGCTTACAACCCACTAATCTGCATATTCACACCCAGCGACTTCCATTGCTTGGCTTCGTCACGCAGCGCTGATTCAGTCAGAGGATTCTGCTCCAGCCAGCCCTTGCCCAATTTCAAGTAGAACTTGGTGCCGCTGAACAGACACTTCATCTCGGGTAATTCGATATCACTGCGATTACGGTAGAACAACGCGGCCAGACGCAGACTCATCGCCAACACGATATTCTCTTCATCAGTGAGCAGTCCTTGCAATTTTTTCATACTACCGCGATGCGCTAATGCCAGCAGACTCATCCGCGCTTGCTCTTTTTTAGAGAAGCCCGGCATATCCGCATTCGCCAAGATGTACGCAGTGTGCTTGTGATAGCCGCTATGCGCAACGCGTATACCTATGCCGTGCAAACTCGCCACCCATCCGAGCAACTGTATCGCCGACTCCCTATCCTCGGCACCAAAAAATTGCAGCGCAAACCTATGGGCAAGCTTACTCACTCTAGCCACCTGCTTGCTATCAACTTGGTAGCGGCGCATGAACTGCTGCACCGTCGCCTCACGCATATCGTTGTGCGTGAAGCGACCCAATAAGTCATACAGCACGCCTTCACGCAACGCTCCAATAGCAGGCTGCATCTGCTCGATATTCAACTCGCAGAAGGCCGCATACATGATGGCAAAGCCTCCCGGCAAAACAGGCAATCGTTCGGGCTTGAGCCCCAGCAACTCCAAACGCTGCGCACTACCGGCCTTCAGCAATTGCGCGCGCAACATCTCCAGCCCTTCACGCGTGATGCCGCTTTCGCTATAACCGTTCTGCTCGAGGATGTCGCACAACACGCGCGCACTGCCGGATGAGCCCAAAGCCACATCCCAATGGCCGCGCGTATATTCGGCGACGATGGTCTGCAATTCTGCGCTGGCAGCTAACTCAGCCTGCTTGAGGTTGGACTTATTGATTTCGCCGTCGGCGAAATAACGACTACTGAAACTGACGCAGCCCATGTACAAACTTTCCAGCTTTATCGGCTCCAATGCCGTCCCGATGATGAACTCCGTCGAGCCGCCGCCAATATCCATCACCAAGCGCCGCTCTTTAGTCTGCGGCAAGCCTTGCGCCACCCCCTTATAGATTAGTCGCGCCTCTTCTCGGCCGGCAATCACGTCGATAGAAAAACCCAACGCGGCCTCAGCCTGCAACAGGAATTCCGGCGCATTCTTGGCCACACGTAAAGAGTTAGTACCAACTGCGCGCACCGCTTCGACTGGCATACCACGCAAGCGCTCACCGAAACGCTGCAGGCAAGCCAAAGCGCGCTGCTGCGAAGGTTTATCTAGGATCTTGTCTTGATTTAGGCCCGCTGCCAGACGTACCGATTCGCGCAAACCATCCAGCATATAGAGCTGGTCGTCCTCCACCTTGGCGACTTGCAATCGAAAGCTATTGGAGCCCAGATCAACTGCGGCAAGTAAAGACTGGCGTTGCACTATTTTTGAACTTCGCGCTCGATCTCATCGACGGTGACATGACGCACGTCGCGCCCTTTCACCATATAGATAACGTACTCAGCCATATTCTGCGCATGGTCACCGATACGCTCGATGGCCTTGGCCACGAACAAGATCTCCAACGCGGTAGAGATGGTGCGTGGATCTTCCATCATGAAAGTGATGAGATAGCGCATGATGCCGCGAAACTCCTCATCCACCTGATCGTCCTGACGCACTACTTGTGCGGCCATCACCACATCCAGACGGGCAAAGGCATCCAGCGCCTTGCGCAACATATCCACAGCGATCTCGGAGGCACGCTCGATCTCGTGATAACGCGGCTTAGCCAGCACATTCTTTTGCGACAACATCTTGGCCATACGCGCGATTTTCTCGGCCTCATCGCCAATGCGCTCCAGATCAGTGATGGTCTTGACCACGGTCATAACCAGACGCAGATCGCCCGCAGTAGGCTGGCGGCGCGCAATCATCTGGCTACACGCTTCATCTATCTTCACCTCCATGGCGTTGACGCGGTGATCTTCTTCGATCACACGCGTCATCAGATTGACATCGCTGTTGACCAAAGACTGCACTGCATTCTTGATCTGACTCTCCACCAAGCCGCCCATCTGCAACACACTGGCGCGGATAGATTCCAGCTCTGCATCGAACTGTTTGGAGATGTGATCATTACTGGGCATGGCGATTCCTTAAGTTAAGGCAAACGATAAGCTTGCGGTGCAAGTGTTAAATTTTAATGACAGTCAGCTATATACAGCCAGCCGACAGCTTATACGGAAAAAGTCTGCACACCTTGCGGAGTACCCAGCAGCAACACATCTGCGCCACGTCGTGCGAACAAACCATTAGTAACCACGCCGGCAATGTGATCCAGCGCAGATTCAAGCTCGACCGGATTCATGATCTGCAGACCATGTACATCCAGAATGATATTACCGTTATCGGTCGTAAAACCTTCGCGCAGCTTGGGCTGGCCGCCCAACTCCACCAACGCACGCGCTACCGAACTGCGCGCCATAGGAATCACCTCGATCGGCAAAGGGAACTTACCCAGCACGTCCACCAGCTTGCTGGCGTCACATACGCAGATGAACTTCTTGCTGCACGAAGCCACGATCTTCTCGCGCGTCAGCGCGCCGCCGCCGCCTTTAACCATATGCAAATGACGCGTGATTTCGTCCGCGCCATCCACATAAACCGGCATCTCGCCCGCGTCATTCAGTGACAACACCTCGATACCGTGAGATTGCAGACGTTTGGCGGAAGCCTCGGAGCTCGCGACCGCACCGCGTATCCGGTGCTTAATCTTGGCCAGCTCATCGATAAAGAAATTGGCGGTGGAACCCGTACCCACCCCCACGATGCAATCCGCAGGGACATATTCGATGGCAGCCTTAGCTACCGCACGCTTCAAATCGTCTTGACTCAACATGAACAGCTCACTTATTAGGATTTACACAATGCACGGATTATTGCAGGAATTGACTGTTTTAGGGAATAGCCAAGCACGCACAGCAAACAAATCACCAAGGGCGATGCGCGTATCAAGCCGCTTGAGGCCTTCCTGCGCAAAATAGACTAGACGAGTTGCCTCAGCTTTTCAATGCGCTGCAAGGCTCGATGTCAGTTGCCGGCCCATTTTCCGACTTTTTAGACATACAATTACATAAAGTCGCGACTATTACGCATTATCAGTATATTGCCCCAGTGAAACGCTACCTCGACAATTTTGTACTGAACGATCTTGCCACCAAGGCCGTGGTATTAACCGGTCCGCGTCACGTGGGGAAAACCACCCTTAGCAGACAATTGATGCAGTCATTCGGCAGGGCCCAGTATCTGAATTGGGATGTGTTAGCAGATCGTGTGGTGCCGCAGCGGCAGTTGTGGAATCCCCGTGCCGAATTGCTGGTGATGGATGAGATTTACAAGATGCCGAATTGGAAAGCGTGGCTAAAAGGCGTGGCGGATGGCCGGATGGCCGGACCGGCATTGTTGGTGACGGGCGGTGCACGCATGAATACTTTTCGACCAAACGGAGATTCGTTGGCGGGACGGTATTTTGCGTTTCGGCTGCATCCCATTTCGGTGCGCGAATAGTGCGAGCAGCAGCAAGTCGATCCCGCAACGGCATCACGATAACCGATGCGGCGAATTGGCTGGCTCGACTGGCGGCATAATAAGCACAAGCCAGATCGCTCCGTATAGCATGCGGGTTGTAACCGGCAATTTCATCCTCACGCAGAGGATGGTGTATCGCTTATATTGCAGGGTGATGCTGTTGCGGCATTGCTTAGTATTAACTTTGAAGGAAATGAATAAATGAAAATCGCCATCGCGGGTACCGGTTACGTCGGTCTTTCCAATGCAATGTTGCTTGCGCAACACAATGAGGTGGTCGCGCTCGACATCATCGCGGAAAAGGTGGCGATGCTGAATCGCAAGCAGTCGCCCATCGTGGACACCGAGATCGAAGATTTCCTTAGCAACAAGAAACTCAACTTCACGGCCACTACCGATAAGCAGCTAGCTTATGCCGGTGCCAACTATGTGATTATTGCGACACCGACAGATTACGACCCCGAGACGAATTACTTTAATACCAAGTCCATCGAGTCGGTCATCCAAGATGTAATGCGTATCAACCCGGCAGCCGTGATGGTCATCAAATCCACGGTGCCGGTGGGCTATACCGCCAAGGTGCGGGCGCAGTTCAATTGCCCGAATCTGATCTTCTCGCCGGAATTCTTGCGTGAAGGTCGCGCGCTGTATGACAACTTGCATCCGTCACGCATCGTGGTGGGTGAGCGCTCCGAGCGCGCAAAGGTGTTCGCCGATCTGCTTAAGCAAGGTGCGGTCAAGCAAAACATCGCCACGCTATTCACCGACTCCACCGAGGCCGAAGCAGTCAAGTTGTTCGCTAATACTTTCCTGGCGATGCGTGTCGCCTACTTCAATGAACTCGACACCTATGCTGCGACGCATGGCTTGGATACGCGCCAGATCATTCAGGGAGTGAGCTTGGATCCGCGCATCGGCGATCACTATAACAATCCCTCCTTTGGTTACGGCGGCTACTGTCTGCCCAAGGACACCAAGCAGCTGTTGGCCAACTATCAGGATGTGCCACAGAACCTCATCCACGCCATCGTGGATGCAAACACCACGCGCAAAGATTTCGTCGCGGCCAGCATCCTCAAACGCAATCCCAAAGTGGTGGGCATACATCGCTTGATTATGAAGAGCGGTTCGGACAACTTCAGAGCGTCCAGCATCCAAGGAATCATGAAGCGCATCAAAGCCAAAGGCATAGAAGTGATCGTCTACGAGCCCGAGTTGAAGGAGGAAGCCGAGTTCTTCCATTCGCGCGTAGTAAACGATTTAACGAAGTTCAAAAAAGAAGCGGACGTCATCGTGGCAAACCGCATCACCGATGACATCCGCGATGTGATGGATAAGATTTACAGCCGCGACTTGTTTGGCAAGGATTAAGCCGGGGAAGTAAAGAGCGAGGAAGTGTCAATTTTTACTTGAGCGCTTTAGAGTGTCCTGAATATTCGGTTAGAATGCGCGTTCGAACTTTTAACCCTATTGCAATCAACCTCGAGAGGAAACGCCATGTACCAGATCGCACCTTCCATTTTGTCCGCCAATTTTGCCAAGCTCGGCGAGGAAGTCGATGACGTACTCGCGTCCGGCGCGGACATCGTGCATTTCGACGTGATGGACAACCATTACGTGCCTAACCTGACGATAGGCCCTTTGGTCTGCGAAGCACTGCGCAAGCATGGCGTGACTGCTGATATCGATGTACATCTGATGGTCAAGCCGGTGGATCGCATCATCCCCGACTTCG
>JAVHRA010000288.1:0-6144 GCA_036171395.1 Gallionella sp.
ACCAATACAGTTTCTGTCGCGCTGGGGAATGTTGCCGCCCCAGCGAGTGTAGTCATTACGTTTCGCGCAACGATCAATTAAAGAAGGGGAATGCCATGCAAGTATCTCGCATGTTCGTATCTGTAGGATTAGCAGCCTTATTGGCTAGTGCCTCGGTGTCCGGTTTTGCTGCGACTAACGGCAGCATCAAGGTGAAAAGTATCGCTCAGATTGAAAAAGAGCTGGTCGGTGCGGATGGCAAGAAGCATATAGAGCGCGTTCCGGCTGATAAGGCGGTACCGGGTACGGCCGTTTTGTTCAGCAACACCTTTGAAAATATTGGTGCCAAACCGGCTGGCAATATTGTCATCAATAACCCTATTCCAGCTAACACAGAGTACCAAGCTGGCAGTGCTTATGGTGCGGATACCGAGATCACCTTTTCAATAGACGGAGGCAAGACCTTTGCGGCGCCAGAGTTGCTAAAGGTTAGGGCTGAGAACGGTGGTGAAATTCTTGCCAAGCCCGCCGCTTATACAAATATTCGTTGGTCGTACAAAAATCAACTCGCACCGGGCGTGACGGGGGAGGTGGGCTTTCGTGCCGTCATCAAATAGTTTAGGGCTCAGTAGTTTCAAATCAAGCAGTAATCAGTAAGTGGTAATCAGTAGCATCAGTATCAGCAGTAATCAGCAGTAAATAAGTAGTTAAGTTTAATTTTTTAATAAGGAGAGCAAACATGAAATGGCTCAATAGTAAAAGTCCAAGCAAGCTCGCGGCACTGATGGTTAGTGCAGCGGTGTTTGGTTTGGCATCTCAAAGCGCAGCGGCGTTGACAGCATCTGGTACGGCTATCAGCAATACTGCATCATTGACCTATAACGTTGGTGGTTCGGCTCAGACTCCAATCGCATCTTCACCATTGGGTAACAGCATTGCGGGTACTGCTGGTGCGCCAACTTCCTTCGTGGTCGATAAGAAAGTTGACTTCACCGTGACTGGTGGCGCTATCGTCAACGTTCAGCCTAACCAGGCTGGCGTGGTCGGTACGACTCCTATCGCAGCGAACAGCAACACTGTTCTGACTTACACCATCAGCAATATCGGTAACGATCCACAGGGCTTTATCTTGACGGCTGGCAATGCGTCACCTGTAGATCCAACCGATGTGTTTGATCCAACTTTGTTCCAAACTTTCGTTGATACCAACAACAACGGCGTTTATGACGCTGCTGATACAGGGACTTCGATCGCGACTTTGGCACCTGGTGCTTCTGTCAAAGTGTTCATCTTGTCTACTATCCCTGCCAACAGCATTGTTCCAGCTCCTTTGGTCAACGGTAATCAGGCATTGGTGACATTGACAGCTCAAGCAGCCGATACCACTGGTACTTTGGTGGGTGGTTCGACTGTTGCGGGTAGCACTAATGGCGTGGCTTTGGCGGCGACTGCAGCAACAGCCGGTTCCAATGCAACCGGCGGTCTGAATGTCGATAAAGTCGATATCGTGTTTGCTGAAGTTGCCAATGCAGGTCTGGGTTTGGCTAATCCAGCTAACAACGGTAGCGCAGCAGCTAACGATACTTACAACATCCAAACTGCGATGTTGACAGTGACTAAATTGTCTAGCGTAGTTTGTGATCCTGTAACAGGTAACGTTGCGCCTAATAACATCCCGGGTGCAGCAATCCAATGGGCAATCACCATCGCCAACGCGGCCGGTGCAGGCGTACAGCCCGCTAACTTGGCCTTGCCAAGCGCGATCAGCGATATCTTGAACGTCAACACCACTTTCGATCCTAACAAGGTGACAGGGTTGACTGCTGCCACTTGCGTGTTGGGCAATGCTACCGGTTTTGCTCCAGGTAATGGTCTGGGCTATACCTTGGGTACAGCTGCTCCAGCAGCGGGTGCAGCACCAGTGACTGTTGCTCCAGCCGGCGCATTCACTCTCACTGCTCCAACAGCAGGTGTTAATGGCGGTATCGTGAATATCAACTTCGCGACTCTGTTGCCAGCAGGTGTAGGACGTGCAGCTGCGGGTGATTTGAATCCAGGTGAGTTCATCACTGTGTACTTCAACGTGTTCGTCAACTAAATGACGCATACGGGACGAGTGATTGTTTAATCATCTGACAATTCGCCTTATCTCTATCCTCACGGGTGACCGTGCGGGTAGAGATGTCCTTGGACAGGTTGGCCGTGAGGTCAGCCCGTCTTTTATTGCGCGTAGTTTGCGTGCAATAAAAGACGTAACGCTCCATATTGTGCTGGCACTTTCCGTGTCACTCAGCGCGGCGCAAGCAGTGACGTTACCCAATACACCCATCAATAATATCGCCACGGCCAGCTATGCAGTCGCCGGTAAGAACATCACGCTGAACGCCAACGCGCTGGTTAATACGGCGATGTGCGTGCCGTCCAAAATCGAGTTCTTACAATATGTACCGGGTGCAGCAGTACCGGGTGCGACACCTGTCACAGTGGGCGTGACGAAATACTCTGCCAGTGGCTCTGCTGCAGGTCCGTTCCTGCCTTCTCCTGGCCCTATACCGCTGGGTCAAACCGTGCCGTTGCCCAGCCCAGGTACATACAATTTGGCAGCGTCGAATCTGTTCACCCATAACGAGCCTATCTTTATCCGTGTCACCAGTTTTGATCAGAACTTGAATGCTTTCCTTGCGGACACCGTGGTGGCTACTGTTGTGACTGCAGGCGGGGATAGCGAGACTTTGAGTCTCACCGAGACTGGCCCGAGTACCGGTGTGTTTGTCGGTTATGTGCAGTCTTCAGGACTGGCGGTGGGTACGTTGGCTATCGCAAACAATAACGCTTTGTCATTGCAACCGAACGAGGCGATCACTGCTAGCAGTACCGATACTTGTAACGGTGTGACGAGTACCAGTGTGGCGCAGGCCTTGGCTGACCCTTATGGCTTGGTGTTTGATTCGTCCACCGGTTTGCCTTTGAATGGTGCCTCCATCACTATCATCGATGTGGCGACCGGCTTACCCGCCAAAGTATTTGGTAACGATGGCATCTCCGCCTTTCCCTCCACAATCTTGTCGGGTGGCACGGTGAGCGATGCTGCTGGCGTGGTGTATGCGATGCCGCCGGGTATGTTCCGCTTCCCCTTAGTTGCTCCCGGCACGTATCGCTTCCAGATTATTGCACCGGTGAAATATCGCGCACCTTCGACCGTGCCAACCGCCAATTTGCAACTGTTGGCAGGTGCTCCTTTCACAATCGTGCTGGGTTCGCGCGGTGAGAACTTCGTTATCAATCCGGGACCGGCAGTGCATATCGACATCCCGCTCGATCCGGGATCGACCGCGATGACCATCACCAAAACGGTGGCCAAGGCAGTCGCGGGTAATGGCGACTTCGTACCTTACACATTGAATGTTGCTAACAATGACCCATTGTTCCCATTGACTGGGGCGCAGATCGCTGACCGTATGCCGATTGGCTTCCGCTATCAGAAGGGCTCGGCCACGCTCAACGGTGCTGCCATGCCTGACCCTATTGTATCGGCCGATGCGCGTACGCTGATTTTCACGATTCCCAATATTCCTGCGGCAGGTGCAGCAGTCATCAAGTATGTCTTGTTGATTACTCCCGCAGCACCCACTGGTCCTGCTGAAAACGTAGCGGCTGCAACAGGTGGTTACACTTCTAATACTGCACGAGCCAGTTTAGTGGTGAGGGAAGATTTGTATCGCAATAAATCGATATTGATCGGTCGTGTCATCGATGGTTCATGCGATGACAAGGTTGATAACGACGCCAAGGGGTTAGCTGGCGCGCGCGTGGTGTTGGAAGATGGCACTCAGGTGTTGACGGATAAAGAAGGTCGCTGGCACATGGACAATCTGCGTGCCGGCACGCATGTGGTGCAACTTGATCTGGACTCATTGCCCAAGAACTACGAAGTGATGGAGTGCGAGCAAAACACACGTTTCGCTGGTCGCAGCTACTCTCAGTTCGTCAATTTGCAAGGCGGCACGATGTGGCGCGCAGACTTCCATGTGCAGAAAAAGCCACCGGTGGCGTTGCGTCTGACTCAGTCTTTGGGGGGGAAATCACAAGATGAACAGACTGT
Organism: Gallionella sp.; assembly: GCA_036171395.1. Lineage (GTDB taxonomy): Bacteria > Pseudomonadota > Gammaproteobacteria > Burkholderiales > Gallionellaceae > Gallionella. Next base: position 4,082 of record JAVHRA010000288.1, read on the forward strand.
TGTATCGTTGGCATTATTGAGTAGTACCGAAGTGACCGGTTATTCGGCCACCTTGATCTTGCCCACGGGCAGCAGCTTGATACCCGGCAGCGCGACTTTGAATGGCGAGGCTATCGCTGATCCAGATGTATCTGGTCAAGCACTGACCTTCCGTAGTCTTGCGCGTCCAGCACAGTGGCAGGATCAATATTTCGTCTCTGTACAAAACGTAGGACCGAAAGCGACCTTCAAATCTTTGGTTCGCTTTACGCCACCGGGACGTTCTGCACAGAATCTACCGCTTGCCGAAGTTACCTTGCGCAACCATGCCCCAGCGACCGCTGGAACCTACGGTGAAGTATTGGTTGAGTCAGATGATTTAAAGCCAGCCAAAACTAAGGACGATGACAATGTCAGCAACTTGGTAGAAAAGTTACCGTATGACGATGTTTGGCTGAGCAAAGCGCAGCCGGGTGTCGAATGGTTGCATCCGCAAGCTAGTTTTCACCCCAATCTACCCGTGGTTTCGGTGGCGGTGAAACATGAGGTCAAACAGTCGGTACAGTTGGCCGTAAATGGCGAAGCGGTCAGTGCGCTGAAGTTCTATGGCACGCGTTATAACGCTGCACGTACGGTTGCGCTGAGCAGCTGGCGCGGTGTGCCGATCAATGCTGGCGACAATGTGATCGAAATGACCGTTCTGGATGAAAACGGTAAAAAAGTCAGTCACACCAGTCGCACCATCCATTACGGCGAGCTGATGGACCATGTCGAATACGTACCCGCGTTGTCACGTTTGATTGCCGATGGTAAGACCCGCCCGGTGATTGCAGTGCGCTTCTTGGATAAAGATGGCGGCACGGTGCGACGCGGCGTGAACGGCGAATTCGATTTGAATGAACCATACCGCTCCTATGACAGACGTGAGGCTACGGATCGTCAGCCGTTGTCGGGTCGTGTAGGCGGTAAAGCACGTTATGAAATACGTGAAGACGGCATCGCGCTCATCGAATTGGAACCCACCACGCAGTCGGGTGAAGCGGTGCTGAACTTCCAATTCGCGGATCGTCGTACGCAAGAAGTGCGTGCTTGGTTGCAAGCGCAACAACGCGATTGGGTGCTGGTTGGTTTTGCCGAAGGTTCGGTAGGTCAGAAGACCATGTCGGGCAATATGGAAGCATTACAAGCCAATGCCACCGATACCAAGTTGTACGATAGCAACAAGATGGCGTTCTATGCCAAGGGCAGTATCAAGGGCGAATATTTGTTGACGGCAGCCTACGACACCGCCAAGCAAACCGGCAATAAGTTGCTCAAGCAGGCGGTTGATCCTACGCAGTACTACACGCTGTATGCGGATGCGACTCAAGCCAACTTCGATGCGGCCACGTCGAGCCGTCTGTATGTAAAGTTGGAGAAAAAGCAGTTCTACGCCATGTTCGGTGATTACGACACTGGTTTGACGGTGACGGAGTTGTCGCGTTACAGCCGTACTTTGAATGGCGTGAAGAGCGAATATAAAGGCGAAGCGCTGGGCTTTAACGCCTTTGCCAGCACCACCGCCCAAGCCTATGTGAAAGACGAGATTCCCGGTAACGGCACCTCGGGTATCTATAAATTGTCTCGCACCAATCTGCTGGCGAACTCAGACAAGATTCGCATCGAGACGCGCGACCGCTTCCAGTCTCAAGTCATCGTTACCACCCAGACCATGACCCGTTATCTGGATTACGACATCGATTACACCTTGGGTACTTTGATCTTCCGTCAACCGATCCAGACGCGCGATGCGGGTTTCAATCCGACTTATATCATTGCTGAATATGAATCTCAGGACACCGCCGACACTCGCACCACCTTGGGTGGACGCGGTAGTTATAAACCTGTCAAGGCGCTGGAACTCGGCGCGACTGCGATACATGAAGGCACAGTAGGCGCGAACGGCATTCTGCAAGGTGCAGATGCGACCTATAAGTTAGATGAACAGACTAAGCTGCGCAGCGAACTGGCGATGAGTAATAACACGCGCGCCGGCAAGCAGTTGACCGGTTCGGCTTGGTTGACCGAAGTAACACACCATGAAG
>JAVHRA010000289.1:0-6141 GCA_036171395.1 Gallionella sp.
ACTAGAAGGTGCGCAAGCCGGGCTCAGCTGGATCACGGTGTTGCGCAAGCGCGAACACTACCGTAGCGCCTTCGATCATTTCGACGCGACACGCATCGCCGCTTATGACTCGGCTAAAATAGCAGCCCTGTTGCAGGACGCGGGCATCGTGCGCAATCGGCTCAAAATAAATTCCACTGTGTTAAATGCGCAAAAATTTCTGCAAGTGCAGGCTGAGTTTGGCAGTTTTGACCGCTACGTATGGCAATTCGTTGGTGGCAAGACGTTACAGAACCAGCGGCGCAGCATGGCCGATATGCCCGCCAGTACGCCGGAGTCGGATGCGATGAGCAAAGACATGAAGCGACGCGGTTTCAAATTCGTTGGCACCACCATCTGCTACGCATTTATGCAGGCGACCGGCATGGTCAACGACCACACGACGGATTGCTTTAGGCAGCAAGAATTAAGTTAAGGAATGCGCGATGTGCAAATCTCTCCAAATCGAATTTTTGGAGAAGCAGCGCAAGGAGCCGCGCAGTGAACGACGCAGGCATATCAGCGAGATAGACTAGGAGTGAGCGAGCACGTGATGCAGCGATTCACTCAAAAAAACGATTTGGAGAGGTTTGTATGAAGTTTACGAAAATGCATGGAGCTGGAAATGATTTTGTCGTGATCGACGGCGTGCGCCAGTCCATCAATCTGACCGCCGAACAACTGCGCTTGCTGGCTGACCGCAACTTCGGCGTGGGCTGCGACCAGATTTTGCTGGTGGAAAAAGCGCAGAGTAAGGAAGCGGATTTTCGTTATCGCATCTTCAATGCCGACGGTGGCGAGGTCGAACAGTGCGGCAACGGCGCGCGTTGTTTTGTGCGTTTTGTGCATGAGCAGAAGCTCACCGGCAAGCGCGAGATTGTGGTCGAAACCAAGAGTGGCATGATCATGCCGCGTCTGGAAGAAGATGGTCGTGTCACGGTGAATATGGGCGCGCCTATCTTTGAGCCGGCACGCATCCCGTTCAGCGCTGGCACCGAACAGGTCAGCGAGCCCTTGCAAGTGGGCGACACCACGCTGAGCATCAGCGCCGTGTCTATGGGCAATCCGCATGCGGTGCAAGTAGTGGACAACGTGGAGAGCGCCGATGTCGCACGCTTGGGGCCGCTGATCGAGCAACATGTGCGTTTTCCCAAACGGGTCAATGCCGGATTCATGCAAGTAGTGGATAGCAATAGCATCAAGTTGCGCGTGTATGAGCGCGGCACGGGCGAGACGCTGGCGTGCGGCACCGGTGCTTGTGCCGCAGTGGTGGCGGGTATACGCCGTGGCTTGCTGCAAAGCCCCGTGCATGTGCTAACACGCGGAGGGACGTTGAGCATCGCTTGGGCGGGGGTGGGCGAGCCGGTGTTCCTGACCGGCCCCGCCATCAGCGTGTTTGATGGCGAGATTGCGATATAAAAATGCAGGGGCTACGCAGTGCCAACTAGAGAAGAGGCCGTGCCAGGCATAACAAAAAATTATTAGGAGTCGGAATGAGAGCTGAAGATGTAGCGCAATATCTGGAAGACAATCCGCAGTTCTTCGAGTCGCATATCGAGACCTTGGTGCGCATCAATCTGCCGCATCCGCATGGTGGTCGCACCATCTCGCTGAGCGAGCGGCAGTTGCTGGCATTGCGCGAAAAGAACAAAGATTTGGAGAAAAAGCTGCATGATTTGTTGTTGTTCGCCAAAGAGAACGATGCCCTGCAACACAAGGTGCATGAGTTCATCGTGGCGTTGTTCTCGGCACGCGATCTGGGCACGCTCAAAGATATGGTGCCGCATCTGCTCAGTGACATTTTCACCGTGCCGCACACCGTGCTGCGCCTGTGGCAGCTTCATCCGCCCAGCGCCGAAGTGCTGGCTTTTGCCGATGCGCAAGCGCAGCCGGTGTGTCTGCATCATCCCGCGCATGACACGGCCACTTGGTTTGGTGCACATGCGGGTAATCTGCGCTCTTACGCCTATTTGCCTTTGCATGCCGGCAGTGACACGGTGGGGCTGCTGGTGTTGGCGAGTCCAGACAAGCAGCGTTTCTATCCTGAGATGGGCACGGTGTTCTTGCAGCGCATCGCTGAAGCCGTGGCCAGTGCTTTGCATCCTCATCTGCCGCAATGACCGTGTCGAGCACCGTGTCGGATACGACTTCGGCACGCGTGCTGAACGAACGCTATCTGCACGGCTATCTGGTTTGGTTGCGTGTCGAGAAACGTTATTCAGAACTGACCGCCGAGAACTATGCGCGCGACTTGCGTCATTTGTTTGAGTTGGCGGACGAGATACCGCTGAGCACGCTTAAGCTGCACCAGATACGGCGCTACGTTGCCCAGTTGCACGGGCAAGGGCTGTCGGGCCGCTCGTTGGCGCGCATGCTATCTGCGTGGCGCGGATTCTTTACCTATCTGATGCGCGACCACGGCCATAGCGATAATCCCTGTACCGGATTACGCGCGCCCAAATCACCCAAGACCTTGCCGCAAGCGCTGTCCCCAAATGAAGCTGGGCGGTTGATGGCGATACCCGGTGACGACGCGGAAGCCTTGCGCGACAAGGCCATCGTCGAGTTGCTCTATTCCTCTGGCTTGCGCTTAGCTGAATTGGTGAGTATGGAGTTGGCCGACATGCAAGCCTTTCTCGGTAGCGGCGAAGTGCGCGTCACCGGTAAAGGCAACAAGACGCGCATCGTGCCGCTGGGCAGCTACGCCACCACTGCATTGCAAGCTTGGCTGGCTGTGCGCGATCAACTGGCCCTGGCCGACGAGACCGCTTTATTCGTCGGCGCGCGTGGCCAGCGCATCTCGCCGCGCGTGGTGCAACTGCGCATGAAGCAATGGGGCATCAAGCTGGGCATCACCAGCAATGTGCATCCGCATCTGTTGCGCCACTCTTTCGCTACGCATGTGCTGCAATCTTCCGGCGACCTGCGTGCGGTACAAGAGATGTTGGGACATGCCAGCATCTCTACCACACAGGTCTATACCCATCTCGATTTTCAATACCTAAGCAAAATCTACGACGCGGCCCATCCGCGCGCCAAACGCAAACCTTAAGAAGAAACCATGACACAAGAAAAATCTCATAAGCCCCGCACTACCGGGAGGCGCACTGCTTCCGGCAAGCCTGATTTCCGCAAGCGCAGCCGTACGCAGCAACCCGCTAGTGTGCCGCGCACCTTGAGCCAACCGCGTAGCGGTGATGCGCACGGCGCGCCCACTATAGTGTTGGCGGCGGGGCGCGAGAAGTCTTTGCAGCGTCGTCATCCTTGGGTGTTCTCCGGTGCGGTCGCACAAGTCGATGGTCAACCTAGCAATGGTCAAACCGTTGCGGTGCGTAGCGCCGAAGGCGCTTTCCTAGCGTGGGCGGCGTATAACCCCGGCTCGCAGATCACTGCACGAGTGTGGTCGTGGCGCGAGGATGACGTCATCGATGCGGCCTTCTTCCGCCGCAAGCTCGTCAATGCGCTGGCCGCTCGCGACACCTTGGGGCTGCTCAAACAGAGCAGCGGTATGCGCGTCATCCATGCGGAATCAGACGGTCTGCCCGGCCTCATCGTCGATCTGTATGGCGAAGTGCTGGTGATGCAGATCGGCAGCGCGGGCGCGGAGTTCTGGCGCGACACCCTCGCCGACATCCTGCAAGAATTGTGTGCACCGGTCTGCATCTACGAGCGTTCTGATTCCGATTCGCGCGGCTTGGAAGGTTTGACTGAACGCAACGGTGTGCTGCGCGGCGCATTGCCCGAAACGGTAGAAGTGGTCGAACATGGTCTGCGTTTTAAGGTTGATGTGGCGGATGGACAAAAGACGGGCTTCTATCTGGATCAACGCGACAACCGCCATCTCACAGAACGTTTGGCGCACGGCAAGAGCGTGCTGAATTGCTTCTGCTATACCGGCGGCTTCTCTCTATACGCCTTGCGCGGCGGTGCCAAGTCGGTGCTGTCCATCGATGCTTCTGCCGAAGCATTGGCCATCGCCGAGACTAACCTAGCCAGTAACGGACTCGATGCGAGCGCGGCAGAGTGGCAATGCGACGATGTGTTCCAAGCGCTGCGCAAGTTGCGCGACCAAGGTCGCAAGTTCGACTTCATCATCCTCGACCCGCCCAAGTTCGCCCCCACCGCCGCCTTCGCCGAGAAAGCCGCACGAGGTTACAAGGACATCAATCTGCTGGGCTTCAAACTGCTCAATCCCGGCGGCCTGCTTGCCACCTATTCTTGCTCAGGCGGTATCAGCGCAGAACTGTTCCAGAAGATCATCGCCGGTGCCGCGTTGGACGCAGGGGTGGATGCGCAGATCGTGCATCACCTGCACGCCAGTGCAGATCATCCGGTGTTGCTGAGTTTCCCTGAGGGGGCATATTTGAAGGGCTTGGTGTTGCGGGTGGCTTCGTAATTTGTAGGCCGTTCGCCCTGAACACCTAAGACCGTTCGTCCTGAGTGCCGTGCATCGCGCGGTGTATCGAAGGATGGGCGAAGCCCGCTAGTCCGAAAAAGCAAAACCGCCGGTGGCAGACCGGCAGCTGGTTACTTTCTTTTGCTTCGCCAAAAAGAAAGTAACCAAAGAAAAGGCGACCCCGGTTTACCGCCCTTCGGGTTCCCTGCGTTGCTCGACTGGTCATGCGGCTGCGGAACTCGCGCTACGCGCTCAGACAGTCCTCGCCGAAAGCCCCTGACCAGCCTCCGCTACTCGGCGGCGCACAGGGGAATACACTCTGCCCACGAGTCATACAGTGCAAACTAGCTACTATGGTTTATCAAAGGGAAAACACCCCATTGAAGTCCAGGTGCTTTGGGTGAATTCATTTTTGTATCCAACAATAGCTGCAATGAATCTAGCATTAAATCGAGCTAGGCAATCATGGAGTCTCTGATTGTCAAATGAGTGACCAATGGTAGCGTCGTTCCACATTGCTTCGTGCACCAATAATCGACGAGCTTTGCAAATCGCAGAGATTGTATTTTGATCGTACTTCAAGCCTAACTCAGCACAAACCAAATTAAATCTAGCCGGGTGAGAATCAGCTCTTTTCCCATGCATGTCAGCAAACAACTTGTACAGAGCGTCAAAAGTTGTGTATTGCCACAAAAATGAATCCCAGTCCCACTCAAGGCTCTTGGCTCGAGCATATACATAAAGGATATTCACAAACCTTTGCCGCAGCTCCTCTGCCCACATTCGCCAACCAAAATAAGTAAATTCAAGAAAGTGCGCAGCAGTATTCTCAGAAACGATTAGGTTGCTATCACCTATTTTAGTGGGCACACGACCATCGATTCTCCACTCCGAAAATTGCAAACGAGCCCCAAAAAGGAAACTTAGCAAATGTATGAGAACGCCACCATCCTCAAAGTTAACGTTTGTTGCTACAGGATTAGTTATACATAAGGTATGCGTAACTGGTAAGTGATAAACGGTGGCTGGTCTTTGCGTATTTTTTATGCGCTTCGTCGGTTTGCCAGTTTTAGGACTAGCCTCCCAAGTTTGGACTGTAGGGGGATAGAAGAATCCGTCTAAATTTGCAATTGATAGAATTGATTTCACTACTTCTTCGTGATATTCAACCGGCTCGATTGTTACTCCTCCAAACGAGGCACTGAAAGGTATCAGTAAAGCTCCAAATTCACGCGTCACCATTGCAAGCCCCTTTACATCTACGAAGTGCAATGTACCGCAGTCAATATATTTTTCCTATTCGTAGCAAGGCAAGAATAGGGAGTCGCAGTCGATTTATTAGCATCTGTATTGGTTTAACACTTCGCAAATAAAAAGGGCTGCTCTCGCAGCCCTCTCACATCACTTGCATTGCGCGATCAGTAATTCAGGTCGGATGTCATTGCTGGAGCATTTCCATTCCAGAGTATTGTCGACTAATAGCGTCGGTGTGAAGTTGAGGTGACGACCTGCTAGTGCGCCTTGTCCTTGCGAGAATTCAACAATCACTTGGCCGGTCAGGGTGTCGTAGCGCAGCGAGGCAACTTCGCTGCTGTAGGCGGGCAGGTTGGCTTCGGCGGCGCTGTCGGGCAGTTTGCCGTTGGCGATGAAATAGCGGTCCAGCACTAGCGTGGCTGCTTTAGCTTGCGGATACGCTTGGGCGACATGGGCTTTGCCGACATAGCTGG
>JAVHRA010000290.1:0-4910 GCA_036171395.1 Gallionella sp.
CCGGTCAGGCTTTTATCACCACCGACCTAGACGACAACCAGATCACTGCCTTCCATCCCGGTGCGATGGGATTTTCCGAGCAGAACAAAGTGGCCGATGCCAGCAAGGTGAGCCTGGGCATCGTGTCACCCGATGGCCGTACTGGCATGTTGGAACACGCGCAACAATTCGTCGATGCCAACATCCCTTGGGTGTTCGATCCGGGTCAAGGTATGCCGATGTTCAGCGGTGAAGAGTTGTTGCATTTCGTCAAATTGGCGACTTATGTGACGGTCAACGATTACGAAGCGCAACTGTTGCAAGACAAGACTGGCAAAACCCTCGCCGAATTGGCGCACGGCAAGCGCGCGCTGATCGTGACACGCGGCGGCGAAGGCTCGACCATCTATGCCGATGGCAAAGAGATTCTGATTCCTTGCGCCAAAGCTACCGCCCTGCTCGATCCTACCGGTTGCGGCGACGCCTACCGCGCGGGTCTGTTGTTCGGCATCCAGAAGGGTTGGGACTGGGAAACAACAGGCCGCCTCGCTTCACTGATGGGCACTATCAAGATCGCCAGCCGTGGCGGACAGAACCACAAGCCGACACGCGACGACATCATGGCGCAGTTCCAGCAGCACTTCGGTTACGCCATCAGCCTGTAAACCATGCGCCGCGCACTACTGCTCACTGCTCTTGTTTTGGTCGGTTGCGCGAGCAACCCCAAGACCACCTCACCCGAGCTGATCAAACCGGGTGTAATCGAGAGTGTCACCCCCATAGAGTTAGATGACAGCAGCAGTGGCGGTGGCACCGCGGGCAGTGTGGCAGGCCAAGTGGGCGGTATCTACAGCGGCTCGGTGCTAGGCGTGATACTGGGTTCGGTAGTGGGCGGCACGGTAGGCAGTCAGGCCAGTATCGCGACCAAACCGGGCGTGGAGTTGTGGGTGAAGCTGGACGAAGACGGCAGCAGCGTCTATGTGATGCAGGCTCTAGGCAAAGACAGCTTCAAGGTTGGCGACCCGGTGCGACTGCATATCAAGAACGGCGAGCGCAAGATCGAGATGCTCAGCGCAGCCCCCAAGTAATTACACCGACAAGTGTCGCCCAATCAAGTCTATCGCCTTGTCGGTCGCGCCCTGATGCGTGGCGACAAAGTCCTGTCCACGCACCTTCATCTCCGTCAGCGCGGCATCATCTTGTAACAAGGCTTGCGCAACCTTGACCAGCTCGGCTGCGTCCTGCACGCGCTGTGCTGCGCCTGCCGTCACGGCCAAGCGTGTCGCATCGGCAAAATTAAAGGTGTGCGGGCCGATCAACACCGGCGTGCCGACGGCTAATGCCTCGATGAGATTTTGTCCGCCGAAGGGCAACAGACTGCCGCCGATAAAGGTGGCATCCACCGCCGCGTAATAAGCGAACATCTCGCCCATGCTGTCGCCCAACACCACTTGTATTTCCTGGTCAACGGGCTCATTACTGCTGCGCCGCTGCATGCGCAGATGACGTTGCTCAATCAATGCGGCGACTTCATTAAAGCGTTGCGGATGACGCGGCACCAACACCAGCAAGGCATCAGGCGCGGCGGCGCGCCAAGCGTCCAGCAACAACACTTCTTCTCCTTCACGCGTACTGGCCGCGAGGAACACTTTGCGCGTCGCGCCGAAACGCTCGCGTAACACCTTGCCCAGCTCTAGCATCACGCGCGGCGGCACAATATCGAATTTTAGATTGCCCATGATGGTGAGGTGGTGCGCGCCCAAGGCTTGCAGGCGTTGCGCGTCGTCCTCGGTCTGTGCGGCGATGCCATGCAAGGCTTGCAAAGCTGGTCGGGTGAGTGCGGCGAAACGCGCATAACCGCGCGCCGATTGCTCTGACATACGCGCATTCAATAGCAACACTGGCACGTGTTCACGCTGGCAAGCATGGATGAGATTGAACCAGATCTCTGTCTCCATCAGCATGCCCAACTCCGGCTGGAAATGGCGCAGAAAACGGCGCACCGCAAAGGGATAGTCGTAAGGCAGATACACGCGTATCACCTGATTACCATAGAGCTGCTCGCTGGTGGCGCGTCCGGTCGGCGTGGTGTGGGTGAGCACAATCTGGTGCTGCGGATATTGCTTGAGCAACTTCTCTACCAAACTCACCGTGGCGCGTGTCTCACCTACCGACACGGCATGCAGCCAGATCACCGGTCGCTCGCAACGCGGCATGTAAAAACCGAACCGTTCTGCCACATGCTGTAGGTATTCGGGCTGCAGGCGCGCGCGCCACAACAGCTTGATAAAGATCAAGGGAAACAGCAGGCATAACACCAAGGTATAGAGGAGTCGCGCCGCCATGTGCTTAATACCAGTCATTAGGTGTCCGAGATGGAAGCGTTTCAATCGTGGGGGGCTTTGATCGGGTTGACGGATGGTACTTGAAAGACTCGTTTATCCTCCAGCCGTATCGCCGTCAGCGGCCCGCCCCACAGACAGCCGGTATCCAAAGCGATGACATCGTCGCGGCGCAGCAGCCCCAGTGCCGACCAGTGGCCAAAGATCACCGGCGTGCTGCGACTGGCACGCTGCGGCACATCAAACCAAGGGATATATCCTGCGGGGATTTTGTGCTGCTCGCCCTTGAACTTGAATTCCATCGCGCCCTCTGGCGTGCAGATGCGCATGCGCGTGAGCGCGTTGGTGATGACGCGTAGCCGCTTGTAACCATCCAGCTCGTCATGCCATGCGTCGGGCTGGTTGCCATACATATGCGCGAAGAACTTGTCGTAGTGCTTGCCGCGCAACTCCGCCTCCACCTCGGCGGCCAGCTCGCCCGCCTGTGCCACCGTCCACGCGGGCAACAACCCCGCATGCACCAGCACGTGGCCTTGATCCGCATGCAACATGCGCTGATTGCGCAACCAGTCCAGCAACTCGTCTTTATCCTCAGCGGCCAATATCTCATCCAGCGTATCGCTGGGGTGCGGCTTGGAATGGCCTTGCGCGATGGCGAGCAAATGCAGGTCGTGGTTGCCCAACACAGTGACAGCGCTATCGCCCAGCGATTTAACCAGACGCAGCACCTGCAAAGATTCCGCGCCGCGATTGACCAAGTCACCGACGAACCACAGCTGATCGCGCCGCGCGTCGAAGTCCAGCTTGTCGATCAGCGCGACCAGTTCGGTATAACAGCCCTGCACATCGCCTATCGCGTAGATAGCCATCACGTTTCCTAATTGTTGTCTGTAAAATAGCGTATCAGATTTTAATGGAATCCAGATGAAACCCATCCCCTTCAACAAACCTTTCATCATTGGGCGCGAGTTGTCGCTGATCGCCGATGCGGTCGCGCAGGGGCACCTATCAGGCGACGGCGCGTACACCAAGAAGTGCAACCACTGGTTCGAAGAAAAGCTGGGCTGCGGCAAAGCCTTGCTCACGCACTCCTGCACCGCTGCATTGGAGATGGCCGCGATCCTGTGCGACCTGCAACCCGGCGACGAAGTCATCCTGCCTTCTTACACCTTCGTCTCCACCGCCAATGCTTTCGTGCTACGCGGCGCCGTGCCGGTGTTCGTGGACATCCGTCCCGACACGTTGAACATAGACGAGCGCCTCATCGAGGCCGCCATCACGCCCAAGACTCGCGCCATCGTGCCGGTGCATTACGCGGGCGTGCCCTGCGAGATGGAGCGCATCATGGCCATCGCAAAGAAACACAATCTACTGGTGGTGGAAGATGCCGCGCAAGCCATGCTTTCCACTTATAACGGTAAGTTCCTCGGCACCATAGGCCACTTCGGTTGCCTGAGTTTCCACGAGACCAAGAACATCATCAGCGGCGAGGGTGGCGCGCTGCTCATCAACGATACACGTTTCGTCGAGCGTGCCGAGATCATCCGCGAGAAGGGCACCAACCGCAGCCAGTTCTTCCGTGGTGCGGTAGACAAATACACTTGGGTGGACATCGGCTCGTCTTATCTGCCCAGCGAGTTGGTGAGCGCCTTCCTATACGCGCAACTGGAACGCGCCGACGAGATCATCGGCCACCGTCGCGCCATCTGTAGTGCTTATGCAAAACGTTTAGTCGCACTTGAGCAAGCGGGCCATATGCGCTTGCCGCACTTCGATGAACACAGCAACGGCCACATGTATTACTTGCTGCTGGACAGCCTAGACACACGTACCGCGATGATCGCCCATCTCAAGACCCAGGGCGTGAATCCGGTGTTCCACTACGTGCCTTTGCATTCCGCACCGGCGGGCAAAAAATACGGTCGCGTGTGTGGCAGCATGGAACAGACCGATACCCTGAGCGAACGTCTAGTGCGACTGCCTTTGTATTACGAGATGAACCAAGCTGACATCGCACGTGTCTGCGCCGCCATAGAAAGTTTCTACGCGCCACGGAACCTCTGATCAAGTCCACCATGAGCCGCGTTGCTGACAAAAACGGGATGATCGCAAGGCGCGCGACGCAGGTCGTAGTGACTCTACGATGCCAAGGAGCGCAACACCGCGAGCGACCGTTTTTGTCGCAACCCACAAGGACATTGGCTTTGCGGGCAGTCTGCGGCGTCAGACGCCTAGCGAATGGAATGACCATTCGCGTCAACCCTCTCCTCAATCCTCTCCCGCAAGCGGGAGAGGAGGCGACCGCCCTTTCCCCCGCAATCGGGGGAAAGTTGGAAAGGGGGCTGGCCTTCCTTGCATCCCATCCCGCAAGGCCGAATGCGCGGCCATGTGGGACTTAATCAGAGGTTCCTTAATGCTGTTCAATTCCTACGCCTTCATCTTCCTGTATCTGCCGCTGGTACTGCTGGGCTTCTTCGCGCTGGCACGCATCCATGAGGCGTGGGCAGCGGCCTGGCTGGCGTTGGCCTCCTTGTTCTTCTACGGCTATTGGAACCCGATCTATGTAGGGCTGTTGATGGCGTCCATCGT
>JAVHRA010000290.1:5010-6139 GCA_036171395.1 Gallionella sp.
TTCAACTTCATCCACTACACCTTGTTCGTCACCTACTTCCCGCATCTGATCGCTGGGCCAGTGCTGCACCACAAGGAGATGATGCCGCAGTTCGCGCTACCCGCGACCTACCGTTTCAACCCTGAGAACATGGCCGTGGGCCTGACCATCTTCTTCATCGGCCTGTTCAAAAAGGTGATCCTCGCCGATGGTCTCGCCGAGTATGTGGGGCCAGTGTTCGCCGCACATGGCGCGGGCATGCAACTGTCTTTCATCGATGCTTGGGGCGGCGCGCTGTGCTACACCCTGCAACTGTATTTCGATTTCTCCGGCTACTCAGACATGGCCATCGGCCTGTCGCGTTTGTTCGGCGTAACCCTGCCGCTCAACTTCCATTCGCCCTACAAGTCGGTGAACATCGTCGAGTTCTGGCGACGCTGGCATATGACTTTGTCGCGCTTCTTGCGTGACTATCTCTACATTCCACTGGGCGGCAACCGCAAGAGCAAGGCGCATCGCTATATGAATCTAATGGCGACCATGTTGCTGGGCGGCTTGTGGCACGGTGCGGGCTGGACCTTCGTCTTGTGGGGTGGCTTGCACGGCCTGTATCTGACCATCAACCACGCTTGGCACGGCGTGCGTCGCCGCATGGGGCAAGACCCCAAGGCCAAGCTTTCCATGCCCATGCATGCTTTGGCAGTGTTGCTCACCTTCGTCGCAGTCGTCGTCGGCTGGGTGCTGTTCCGCGCCGAGAACCTCGCTAGTGCGGGCGCAATCTTGCAAGCCATGTCGGGCTGGAACGGCATCGTATTACCGGATGCGTGGTTGGCAAAATGGGGTAACGGTGGCGCATGGCTGGCAGCACATGGCGTGCAGTTCGGCGCAACCAACAACCTCATCATGGGCGGCGCGATGAACTGGATATGGATCGCGCTACTCATCGCTTGGTTCGCGCCCAACACGCAACAGATCATGGCCGCCTATCGCCCCGCGCTGGACATGCCTGCGGGTAGCAGCGCGAAAATCTTGTTGTGGCAGCCCACCCTGCGCGCCGCACTGCTGGTGTGGGCGATTGCCTACACCGCACTCATCAACGTCAGCCAGCAGTCGGCGTTCTTGTACTTCCAGTTCTGACTATGCGCACCGC
>JAVHRA010000291.1:0-6026 GCA_036171395.1 Gallionella sp.
GATGAGAAGGCTAGGCATTTTTAAGCAGGATGTTTTAGACTTCGCGGATTCTACACCATCTCGCACGCTCAACTCATGCTAGACAACCTCACCCTACGCCTTTCCGGCGTCATCAAGAACCTGCGCGGACAAGCGCGCTTATCCGAAACTAATATTCAGGATGCGTTGCGCGAAGTGCGCATGGCTTTGCTGGAGGCGGACGTGGCGTTGCCGGTGGTCAAAGAGTTCATCGCACAGGTCAAGGTCGCTGCGCTCGGTCACGAAGTCATCGGCAATCTGAATCCCGGTCAGGCCTTCATCGGCGTGGTGCATCGTGAGCTGACCAAGCTGATGGGCGAACACAACGACGCGTTGAATCTCGCTGCTGTTCCGCCTGCGGTGATTCTGATGGCGGGTCTGCAAGGTGCGGGTAAGACCACCACTGCGGGCAAACTGGCCAAATTGCTGCGCGACCAGCAGAAGAAAAAAGTGTTGCTGGTCAGTTGCGATATCTATAGACCTGCTGCGATTGAGCAACTGCGCACCTTGGCTTCACAACTAGACATCGATTTCTTCGCTTCCGATATCAGCCAGAAACCTAAAGACATCGCGTATGACGCGCTGGATTTTGCGCGCAAGCATCATCATGACGTGCTGATCGTCGACACCGCAGGTCGTTTAGCGATAGATGCGGCGATGATGGATGAGATCAAGCAGTTGCACGCCTTGCTCAATCCTATTGAGACCTTGTTTGTGGTGGATGCCATGACCGGGCAGGATGCGGTGAACACCGCAAAAGCCTTCGGCGCAGCCTTGCCGCTGACCGGTATCGTGTTGACCAAACTGGACGGCGATGCGCGTGGCGGTGCGGCGTTGTCGGTGCGCAACGTCACCGGCAAACCGATCAAGTTCATTGGTGTGAGCGAGAAGCCCAATGGCCTCGAAGCCTTTCATCCCGAACGTATGGCGTCACGCGTGTTGGGCATGGGCGACGTGCTGTCGCTGATCGAGGAGGCGCACCGTGAAGTCGATCACGCCGAGGCGGAGAAGCTCGCCAATAAGATGAAGACCGGCAAAGGCTTCGATCTGAATGACTTTAAGATGCAGATGGTGCAGATGCGCAAGATGGGCGGCATGTCTGCCCTAATGGACAAGCTGCCCGCGCAACTCGGCCAAGCGGCTGCCGGTGCCAAAGTGGATGATAAAGCCATCAATCGTCTGGAAGGCATCATCAACTCCATGACGCAGGCCGAACGCAGCAAGCCAGAACTTATCAAAGCCTCACGCAAACGCCGCATTGCCATGGGGGCGGGCGTGCAAGTGATGCATGTGAACCAATTGCTTAACCAGTTTGAGCAGACACAGAAGATGATGAAGATGTTCAGCAAAGGCGGCATGGCCAAGATGATGCGCGGTATGGCTGGCAAGTTACCCGGTATGCGTTAGTCCGTGCTTGCAATAACCCTGTTACGGGCGCGCTTGTCGAACCAAGCGCGCTGCCGATAAACTCTAGACCTTCCTGTTAAATAGATATCGAGTTCTCAATATGACTATCAAAGCCATTATTTTTGACGTGGACGGCACACTGGCCGATACCGAAGATGGACACCGCTTATCTTTCAACAAGGCTTTCGCCGAGTGCGGCTTGGACTGGAGCTGGGATGTCGCCATGTACGACAAACTGCTCAGGGTCACGGGCGGCAAGGAGCGTATCAAATATTTCGTTAGCGATTTTCTGCAAGGCTACGAGAAACCGGCTGACTTCGATGAGTATGTGAAGCATCTGCATGCAGTCAAGACTAAGCACTACACCACCATGTTGGCTGCCGGCAATATCCCATTGCGTCCTGGCATCAAACAGCTTATCACTGCGGCGCACGCTGCCGGCATCACCCTGGCCATCGCGACCACCACTACGCCGCAGAATGTCGCAGCCTTGCTGGAAGTGGCGCTGGGCAAGGATTGGCAACGTTATTTTGCGGCCAACGGTTGTGGCGACATCGTGCCGCACAAGAAACCCGCGCCGGATATTTATTTCTGGGTGATGGAAAAGTTGAGATTAACCGGTGCAGACTGTATCGCGCTGGAAGATTCCGAGAATGGCTTGAAGTCCAGTCTCGCGGCGGGCATCAAGACCTATGTCACCATCAACCACTACACGCGCAATCAGGATTTCAGCGGCGCGGCGGCAGTGTTCGATGATCTGAGTGATTTGCAGAATTTCTACAAAGTGAGTGGCTTGAAGCTCGCAAAATAGTTAGCGCTTGCTGGTAGGAGTGAGCCGCTCGATGTAACTCAGGACAGGCGTCGCGAATTGTGTCGCCGGTTCGCCCTGAGCCTGTTGAAGTGTCGCGAGCACTTACCACAACACGCAACTCTGCCCGATTTTGGGATTTTCCGATTTGCATTTATAATCCGCGCCCTCCGAGGGGTGCTGCAACGGTTCTTCCGTCAGGCTCGGATTCTTTAAGCAACTGCACCCATTCATTTAACCCTTTATGAATGGAGCTGCTATGAACGCTGCAACAAAAAATTTCACCGACTACCTCGTCGCCGACATGTCCCTCGCTGCATGGGGCCGTAAAGAACTGACCATCGCCGAGATCGAGATGCCTGGCCTGATGGCTATCCGTAACGAATTCGCCAAGACACAACCGCTTAAGGGCGCGCGCATCACGGGTTCTTTGCACATGACCATCCAGACTGGCGTGTTGATTGAGACCTTGACTGCTCTGGGCGCACAAGTGCGTTGGGCTTCTTGCAACATCTACTCCACACAAGACCACGCGGCGGCAGCTATCGCGGCGACCGGCACACCGGTGTTCGCGGTCAAGGGCGAAACTCTTGCTGAATACTGGGATTACACCCACCGCATCTTCGAGTGGACCGACGGCGGCTATTCCAACATGATCCTGGACGATGGCGGCGACGCGACTTTGCTGTTGCATCTGGGTGCGCGTGCTGAGAAGGACGCTTCCCTGTTGAACAATCCCGGCTCCGAAGAAGAGACCTGCTTGTTCGCTTCTATCAAGGCTAAGTTGGCAACCGACAAGACTTGGTACTCCACCCGTCTGGCTGCAATCAAGGGCGTGACTGAAGAGACCACTACCGGTGTGCATCGTCTGTACCAGATGCATGAGCGCGGCGAACTTAAATTCCCCGCTATCAACGTGAATGATTCCGTGACCAAGTCCAAGTTTGACAATCTGTACGGTTGCCGCGAGTCTTTGGTGGACGGTATCAAGCGCGCCACTGACGTGATGATCGCGGGCAAGATTGCCGTTATCGCAGGCTACGGCGACGTGGGTAAAGGTTCTGCTCAAGCGATGCGCGCCTTGTCCGCACAAGTATGGGTGACCGAGATTGATCCTATCTGCGCGCTGCAAGCCGCGATGGAAGGCTTCCGCGTTGTGACCATGGATTACGCCTGTGAACATGGCGACATCTTTGTCACCACCACTGGCAACTACCATGTCATCACCCATGACCACATGGCTAAGATGAAGCACCAGGCTATCGTGTGCAACATCGGTCACTTCGACAACGAAATCGACGTTGCCTCGCTGAAGCAATATCGTTGGACCAACGTCAAGCCTCAAGTCGATCTGGTGACTTTCCCTACTGGTCGTTCCATCCTGTTGTTGGCTGAAGGCCGCTTGGTGAATCTGGGTTGCGGTACGGGCCATCCTTCTTATGTGATGTCTTCTTCGTTCGCCAACCAGACCATCGCGCAGATCGAGCTGTACACACGCACTGCTGAATATCCAGTGGGCGTATACACACTGCCTAAGCATCTGGATGAGAAAGTGGCGCGTTTGCAACTGACTACATTGAATGCGCAGTTGACCGAGTTGACCGATGAGCAAGCGGCTTACATCAGCGTGCCTAAGCAAGGTCCATACAAGGCTAATCACTACCGTTATTGATCTAACGGCTGATTAGTTAGCGGCATCTCAATATGGTCTCCCCACATCACGCGTCGTTGGCGTATGTGTCGGAGGCCATGTCGCATCATAGGCAGCCTGAGCTGCCTTGCGCTCAGATACGCAACTAGCATGAGAGAGACAAAATGAGACTATTGATCATCTGGATGTTGAACGGCTTGGCGCTCATCGCCGTGGCGAATTTTGTCCCCGGTATCCATGTGGACGGCTTCCTCGCAGCCTTGATCGCAGCTTTCCTGCTGGGTTTGGTCAACACTTTGATACGACCGTTGTTGTTGTTGCTGACACTGCCGGTGACTTTGCTCACGCTGGGTCTGTTCATTTTCGTTATCAACGGCACCTTGTTCTGGCTGGTCGGTTCGGTGTTGCGCGGTTTTATCGTGGATAACTTCTGGCACGGCGTGCTGGGCGCGGTTTTGTACAGCATTTTCACCTGGGCGCTGTCCGCAGCGGCCCAACAGTTATTAGGAAAAAAATGAACAAGCAACTTTTTAGTTTTGAATTCTTTCCGCCGCAAACGCCAGAAGGCATGGAGAAATTGGTCGCCACGCGCAAGCTGTTGGCGGCACATGATCCGGCTTATTTTTCGGTGACTTTTGGTGCGGGCGGCTCCACACAGGACCGCACCTTGCAGACCGTGGCGCAGATCAAAGCCTCCGGCTCCGATGTCGCGCCGCATCTGTCTTGCGTCGGCTCGACCAAGGAGAACATACGCACCCTGCTCAACACCTATCAGACGCTGGGCGTGGACCGTATCGTCGCGTTGCGCGGCGATCTGCCCTCCGGCATGGGCAGCATAGGCGAGTTTCACTATGCGAATGAGTTGGTGGAATTCATTCGCGCCGAGACCGGAGAGCATTTCCATATCGAAGTGGCGGCTTATCCCGAGGTGCATCCGCAAGCTCGCTCGGCGCGCGATGATCTGCTTAACTTTAAGCGCAAAGTAGAGGCGGGTGCAGATGCGGCCATCACGCAGTATTTTTATAACGCCGACAGCTATTTTTACTTCGTTGATGAGTGCCGCAAATTGGGTATCTCCCGGCCCATCGTGCCCGGCATCATGCCCATCGTGAAGTATTCGCAATTGGCGCGCTTCTCCGAGATGTGTGGCGCCGAGATCCCGCGCTGGATGCGCAAGACGCTGGAAGGGTGTGGCGACGACAGCGAAGCGGTACAGGCCTTTGGTCTGGATGTGGTCACGAGCTTGTGCGAAAAATTGTTGGCTGGCGGCGCGCCCGGTCTGCATTTCTATACCCTGAACCAAGCAGCACCTAGCTTGGCGATTTGGGAACGCTTGGGATTGTTGAAGAAGTAAGTTGCCTCGCCCTCCGTGCCACTACAGGAGGGAATATTTTTAGTGAGTATGAAGATGAAATCACCAGAATTGCTTTTGCCTGCGGGCACCTTGGACAAGATGCGTATGGCGTATGCCTTTGGCGCGGACGCGGTGTATGCCGGTCAGCCGCGCTACTCGCTGCGCGCGCGCAACAACGAGTTCACCTTGGACGGTTTGCGCACCGGCATATCCGAGGCGCGAGCCTTGGGCAAAAAATTGTTCATCGCCAGCAATCTGATGCCGCATAACGCCAAGGTGAAGACCTATATGGCCGACATGGAGCCGGTCATCGCGATGCAGCCCGACGCGCTCATCATGGCCGATCCCGGTCTGATCGCGCTGGTGCGTGAACGCTGGCCGGAGGTGCCGATCCACTTGTCGGTGCAAGCCAACACCGTCAACTATGCGGCGGTGAAATTCTGGAAGTCTTTGGGATTGACACGCGTGATCTTGTCGCGCGAGTTGTCGCTGGATGAGATCGCCGAGATCCGCCAAGAGTGTCCCGACATGGAGCTGGAAGTGTTCGTGCATGGCGCGCTGTGTATCGCCTACTCGGGCCGTTGCTTGCTGTCCGGTTACTTCAATCATCGTGATCCTAATCAAGGCACTTGCACCAATTCCTGTCGTTGGGATTACAAAGTCAAAGACGCGGAAGAAGATGCGACCGGCGACATCCAAAAGATCGATTTCGATTTCGACAAAGCCTTGGGCGAATCTGGTTTGTCTGATTGCGGTTCGCAGATACGCCACCCCGCCGCCGACAAAGT
>JAVHRA010000292.1:0-6010 GCA_036171395.1 Gallionella sp.
GCAAATTATCGCGCGCGAGATGGGGGTGAATATCCGCCACACTTCCGGGCCGGTGCTGGAGCGCGCGGGAGACTTAGCTGCCTTGCTGACCAATCTTGAACCGAATGACGTACTGTTTATCGATGAGATACATCGTTTGTCGCCGGTGGTGGAAGAGATACTCTACCCCGCGCTAGAGGATTATCAGATCGACATCATGATAGGCGAAGGCCCGGCGGCGCGTTCGGTGAAGCTGGACTTGCCGCCGTTTACGCTGGTGGGCGCAACCACACGTGCTGGGATGTTGACCAATCCCTTGCGCGACCGCTTCGGTATCGTGGCACGCCTGGAGTTTTATACGCCGGAAGAGTTGCAGCGCATCGTGATGCGTTCGTCGGGATTGTTGGAAATGAACCTCGCCCACGACGGCGCGCTGGAAATCGCCAAGCGTGCGCGCGGTACACCGCGTATCGCTAATCGGCTGTTGCGTCGCGTGCGTGATTACTCCGATGTGAAAGCAGGCGGGGATGCGACACGCGCAGTAGCCGATGCCGCGCTGACCATGCTGGATGTGGATTCGCAAGGCTTGGATGTGATGGACAGAAAACTGCTGCTCACCGTGATTGAAAAATTTATGGGCGGGCCGGTGGGTGTGGACAATCTTGCCGCAGCGATAGGCGAGGAACGCGACACCATAGAAGACGTGCTGGAACCCTATCTGATCCAGCAAGGTTATTTGCAACGCACGCCGCGTGGCCGCATGGCGACCGCGCATGCTTATCAACATTTCGGTCTAAAGGTGGTTAATCCCATCCCAAGCAATGGAGAGCTGCTAGATGAGTAAACACAAAATCTTTAGCTTGCCGGTGCGCGTGTATTTTCAGGACACGGATGCAGGCGGAGTGGTCTATCACGGTAGTTATGTGAACTTTTTAGAGCGCGCGCGCACCGAGTGGTTGCGCGACATCTGCGGTTTCAGCAACGGCGCATTGATGCAGGAGTTCGGCGTGGTGTTCGTGGTGCGCTCGATGCAAGTGGAATATCTCAAACCTGCGCTGCTTGATGACATGCTGGAGGTGACCGCGCAGGTCAAGGAGATTGGCCGTAGTCGAATCACATTAAAGCAGAGCGTACGTCGTGGTGAGCAATTGCTGACCGAAGCCGAGGTGCATCTGGTTTGCGTGGCATTGGAGACATTTAAGCCGGTGAGCGTGCCGGAAGTGTTACGTGAAAAGTGGAAGATTTAAGTAGGGAATAAACATGGAAGCAGTTCAGGATTTGTCGTTCATACATTTGATCGCCCACGCCAGCGTGTTGGTGCAGTTGGTGATGCTGTTGTTGTTGGGCGTCTCTATGATGTCTTGGTGGTACATCTTTATGAAGATGTTCACCATCCGTCGCGAGGCTAAATTGACGCATGAGTTCGAGGAGACTTTTTGGCGCAATCCGAATCTCAATGAGTTGTATAAACTTTCGGTGTCGAATGCGCGTGACGATGTGGGGGCCTTGGAGCGCATCTTTGCCGCCGGTTTCGTTGAGTTCGTCAAACTCAAGAAGCAACACGCGATGGATCCGAGCGCGGTGATGGATGGCACACGCCGCGCCATGCGCGCTACATATCAGCGCGAGATGGATAGATTGGAAGCACATCTGGCTTTCCTCGCTTCGGTAGGTTCGGTGAGTCCCTATGTGGGCTTGTTTGGTACGGTGTGGGGCATCATGAATGCCTTCCGTGGTCTGGCCAACGTGGGGCAAGCGACCTTGGCACACGTTGCACCCGGCATCGCCGAAGCGCTGGTGGCAACCGCGATGGGCCTGTTTGCGGCGATTCCGGCGGTGGTGGCCTATAACCGTTACGCGCATGACATCGACAGGCTGGCGACGCGCTTCGAAAGTTTTAGTGAAGAGTTCTCCAATGTGCTTCAACGTCAGCCATGATCGCCCATCAGAACCTACTGCTCGCTACGGTTTTGAGCGGTGTTCCAAGGAATAGTTGTTATGCGATCGAATAGTCGTTCCAAAACTCGCCTGATGAATGACATCAATGTCGTGCCGTATATCGACGTGATGCTGGTGTTGCTGGTGATCTTTATGGTTACCGCGCCGATGATGAATCCTGGGCAGGTGGATCTGCCGCAGCTGGGCAAATCCACCGCGCCGGCAGTCGCACCGATGGAAGTCATCATCAAGAAAGATACGACACTGGCGCTGCGCGATCACTCCAAAGGTGAGCGTGAGTTCCGTGTATCACGCGACGAGTTGATCGCCATGCTCAAGGCCAGACAGGGTAAGCAGGCCGAACAAGCGGTGGTGATCTCTGCGGATAAGAGCGTGCGTTACGAGGAAGTCATCAACATCATGGATGTATTACAACAGCAGAACATCCAGAAAATCGGTCTGCTGACTCAAGCTAAAGGCAAATGAACGCGGCTTACTCCGACAATTACAGCTTACCTGCGGGCCTGCTCGCGCTGCTTGTGCATGGCGCGTTCTTCACCTTGTTGTACTTCGGTTTCACTTGGCAGAATCAGCAGCCCGCCGTGATGAGTGTGCAGCTTTGGCAGAGTCTGCCCGATGAAGTGGCTGAGCCTGTGGTGCACCCCACGGTTGTGCCGCCAGCCGTTAAACAGATCGAACCGCAAGTAAAACCGGTGCAACAACCGGTAGCGGTCAAACCCGATATCGTGCTGCCGACTAAGAAGCCTGTGCCTAAGCCCGTCGAAGCTAAGCCCGTGGAGAAGATCACAACCAATCCCAAGCCACCTGAAGTAAAGACCCCGCCCAAGCCAGTGCAGCCGAGCGCACAGGAATTGGAGGCAGTGCGTTTGCAGGCCGAACAAGCTGCGCAAGCCGCAGCGGTCGGCAAAGTGGTGGATGAATACACGGCCAAGATTATCACCAAAATACGGCGCAATATCGTGATGCCACCCGATGTGTCCAACGATGCGCGTGCCGAATTTTCGGTGACACTGTTGCCAGGCGGCTCGCTGTTGAGTGCACGACTCGCGCAATCGAGTGGTAATGCCGCTTACGACAATGCAGTGGAGCGTGCCATTCTCAAGTCGCAGCCTTTGCCGCTGCCGCCCGAGCCAAATATGTTCAATCGCTTTCGCGAATTAAGATTGAAATTCAAACCTAACGAATAAGGAAAGTTCTCGATGTTGAAAGTATTCCACGCACTTTGTGCGGTGTCGTTGCTGACGCTGTCCGTATCAGCGCATGCCGAGCTGACCATAGAGATCATAGGTGCAGGCGAGCATCAGATACCTGTCGCTATCGTACCGATGGGCGGAGATGCCAAGTTGGCAGCGGCGATCAATGAGGTGGTGGTGGGCGATCTGACGCGCAGCGGTTTGTTTAAGTTGGTTGATGCGGCAGGCAAGACACCGCATGAGCCGAATGAAGTGAGCTATGCGGAGTGGAAGACCGCTGGCGCGGAAGCCTTGGGCATCGGCACGGTGATGCAAGAGAACGGACGTATCAGTGCAAAGTTCCGCCTGTTGGATGTGGTCAAACAAGTCACGTTGGTGGGTGAGGTGGTCTCGGCTAGGGAGGTGCAGTTACGCGCTGTCGGGCATCGCATCTCCGATCTTATTTATCAGAAGCTCACCGGCGATCAGGGCGTTTTTAGCACCCGTATCGCTTACGTCAATCGTAACGGCAGCAAGTATCGCTTGGTGGTGGCGGACAGCGACGGTTACAACGAGCAGACCGTGTTGGCACAGAGCGAGCCCATCATGTCGCCCGCTTGGTCGGCAGACGGTAAGCAGCTTGCTTATGTCAGCTTCGAGACGGGCCATGCTGCGGTGTTCGCCCAATCGGTGTATTCCAATCAGCGTCGCTTGCTGGCGGATTTTCCCGGCAGCAACAGTGCGCCGGCCTGGTCGCCGGATGGCAAGCACTTGGCAGTGGTGCTGACGCGCGATGGTAGTTCGCAGATCTATTTGATGAATGCCGATGGCAGTGGTTTGCAGCGCATCACTTTTAGTGAGGGCATAGACACCGAACCCAACTTTTCACCGGACGGGCAATCGTTGTTATTTACCTCGGACCGTGGTGGCAGCGCGCAGGTCTACCGTATGGCAGTGGCAGGCGGGCCGGTGCAGCGTCTGACTTTCGGCGAAGGGAGTAACTATTCACCCCGCCATAGCCACGATGGCAAGAGCTTTGTTTTCACGCATCGAGCCAATGGTCAGTTTTATATCTCCACGCAGGATTTCCTGACGAGTCAGATGCAGATCATCAGCGAAGGTGGTTGGGAGAAAAAGCCCAGCTATGCGCCCAATGACAAACTTATCCTGTTTGCCAGTGAGGCCAATGGTCGTGGTATATTGGCGAGCGTTTCCAGCGACGGTCGTGTCAAGCAACGGATGTCTACACAAAGTGGCGATGCACGGGAACCGGTGTGGGGTCCACATCTTTAATTCAATCTCAAGAAGGAAAATAGCATGAAGAAACTTGTTATCAGTGTTGTATTGGTCAATTTGTTGGCTGCTTGTGCAAGCCAGAAAGCACCTGAAACCGCAGCAACTCCTGCCTCCGCACCTGTTGCGACTTCCGCACCAGTAGCGGTTAGCGCACCTGCATCAGTCGTTGCTGCTGACCCTTTGAACGATTCAGCCAGCATCTTGGCCAAGCGCAGCATCTACTACGCTTTCGATAAAGATGCTGTTCCAGCTGAAGACAAAGCCATGTTGCAAGCACACGGCAAGTACCTGAGCGAACATGCCGCACGTAAAGTTGAAGTGGCTGGTTACGCTGATGAGCGTGGCAGCAACGAATACAACTTGGCGTTGGGTCAGCGTCGTGCTGACGGCGTAGCTAAGCTGTTGAAGCTGAGCGGCGCGGGCGCAGCACAAGTTAAGACTGCCAGCTTCGGTGAAGAAAAGCCTAAAGCGACCGGTCATGACGAAGCTGCTTGGGCACAAAATCGCCGTTCCGATCTGAACTACGCTCAGTAATCAGATGCTACAGCTACGCGCTTACATCCTATTAGGTCTTTGTATCGCCTTGCCCGCGCAAGCGGGCTTGTTCACGGACGACGAGGCGCATAAAAAGATTGATATGTTGCAAGCGCGTGTGCTGCAGTTGGAAGCATTGAATGTGGAAGAGGTCATCAAGCAGCAGACTAAGTCCTTGTTGGATTTGCAAGGTCAGCTTGACGATATTAAGAATCAACTGCGCAATTTGCGCGGACAGAATGAAGAAATCGCACACGGCTTGCAAGATGCCGAGAAACGCGAAAAGGATTTTTATGTGGATTTGGACACGCGCTTGCGCAAGTTTGAATCTGCTTCCCCTAGTCCGGATGCGAGTGTCGCCAGCGTGGCGAGCACCGACCCATCCGATCCCGCCCGTGAGAATCGCGCCATCGAGGCAGCGTACGCCAATGTCACGGCGGGGAATAACAGCAACGCAGTAAAAGCCTTACAGGACTTCATCAAGCAGTATCCAGATTCGGTGCATATGCCCAATGCGCTGTTCTGGTTGGGCAATGCGCAAGTGGCGCTGAAGGCTTACAAAGCCGCGCTGCTCAGTTATGAAAAATTGCTGGCTGATTTTGAAAGATCAGCCAAGGCACCCGAGGCGATGTTGAACTTGGCCAATAGTCAAAAACAGTTGAAACAGTCAGCCGAGGCGCAGAAGACGCTGAAGCAACTTATCAGCAAATATCCCAATACGGCGGCTGCCGATCAGGCACGTAAACAAGCCGCTGCCAGCAAGTAGTTTTCTATGTCAGTCATCGATACCAGCGCAACCTTGCGCATCACCGAGGTGTTTTATTCTTTGCAGGGCGAGACCAATCGCGTCGGCCTGCCCACGGTGTTCGTGCGCCTCACTGGCTGTCCGCTACGCTGTACCTATTGCGACACCGCTTATGCGTTCACCGGCGGAGAGACGGTGGCGATCACCCAGATACTTGAGCAAGTCGCCAGCTACACACCGCGCTATGTGACCGTGACCGGCGGCGAACCGTTGGCGCAAAAGAATTGCATCGTGTTGCTGCGCGCGCTGTGTGATGCGGGCTATC
>JAVHRA010000293.1:0-5982 GCA_036171395.1 Gallionella sp.
CGCTGCAACCTGAGCGTGCTGGCAGCCAAAGACGCACACCTCTAATCATGCACATACAAAAAAGGGGAGCTGTTTAGCCAAGCCGTTAACAAAAGGAGTTGAAATCCAAGAGTGAAGGCATACAATATGCCCTGTATTTTCACTCTTGGATTTTGCCGTGCAAACGAATTCGTTTCCAACAGCTTCAACATCATCTGATTCCATAGAGGCTTCTGCGTCCGGAAAAATTACCCGGCAGAAAACACCACGAGTTCCTGTTTCCAGTTACAACATCAACGTAAATTTCTGCAAGAACCCGTCTTGCGCCAACTTCGGCATTCCAATTGAAGAGACATCCGAGAAAGGTCGCAGAGCGGTCAATCGCTATACTGTGGTTGCCGACGGCAAAAACTCTCCTTCAGCTCGTTGCAACTGCTGCGGCGAGCACTTCCCCTTGAAGAGCAACAACGGCGTGTTCGAGGAAACTTGGCGTATCGCTGGAGAAACATTTGGCGAGCCATCATGTCCCGTTCAGGAGTGCGAGAATCATCGCGTGCCAATCTCGACTCCCAAAGCCTATTACTTTTTCGGTATAACCAAGGCGGGTTCGCAACGGTATCGCTGCCGCTGCTGTGCGAAAATATTCTCGGTGAAGCCGCTTGGCCTAAACCCCATTGCCAAACAGAAACAATCCGACAAGAACCTGCTGATACTAGAACTGCTTGTCAATAAGATGCCACTGCGACGCATCTGCGAAGTGGCCGATATTGCACCCCGCGTCCTCTACGAACGCATCGACTTCTTTTTTGAACAGTCCCGCGCACTCTTAGCGGAACGCGAATCCAAGCTACCCGATACGGACATCAAGAGGCTTTACATTGGCGTTGATCGGCAGGAATACGCAATCAACTGGGCACGCAGGAAGGATAAGAAAAACGTTATTCTTTCAGCCGTCGCCTCTGCCGACAACATCACTGGCTATGTGTTTGGTATGCACACAAACTTTGACCCGGATATGGATGCCAGACTGGTTGCCAAGAATGTATCCGCCACCAACGATGACAAACTACCGGTGCCTCACCGCAAATATGCCCGTCTGTGGCTTCAAGCAGATTACGATGCATCCTTGCTGTCATCAACCAATAAAAAGTTATCTGGCAGCATCGAATCGGCGATTGCTAATGCATACGATCAGGCCGCCACTCGCAATGACATCGAATCACCCGAAGTCATGGACACCGAAAAAGCATTGCCCGACTACGGCATGCTGGTTCATGCGGAATACACGCTTTACGGTCACTTTATGCGGCTGGAGAAGCTTTTTAGACATGTTGGGAAGGTGCGCTTCTTTCTGGATCAGGATTCAGGTATGCGTGCAGCTTGTCTTGGTTCGTTTGCAAATCGGATCAAGGAGCGTTCTGTCGATGCCTTTTATGTGCGGATTACCAAAGATCAAACCGTTGATGAAAAGCGCAAACTGGTCAGTCAGTCACGCAAGGTGTTTGACGAAACCGCATCTCAACACCCAGGGCTGCCGGAAAACCAAGTCAAACTGCTTATGTTGAAAAATGAGATTCATGCTGCCAAGCTAATTGGTCAATGGAAAGATCGCTGGGTCATGCATCCGTTGCCTACATTAAGCGAGGCGGAGAAGGCTAGTTGCTTTCTGACCGATATGGGCGACTACGATGAAGATCATCAGGCATGGCTCCACAATAAGGCCAGTCTGCATGCGGTTGATTCATGGTTTAACCGTCTCAGAAGGCGCAGCTCAATGTTAGAGCGTCCGGTTGGATCTGCGGCTAATCGTGGTCGCACTTGGAATGGTTATTCTGCCTACAAACCAGAACAGATCGCCAAGCTGCTAACCATCTTCCGAGCTTGCCATAATTACATTTGGACTCCGGGCGATCTAAAGAAGGAAGATAAGAAGAAAACTCCGGCCATAAAGTTGGGTTTAGCCAAGGCTCCGCTGGATTACAAGGACATCGTTTATTTCCGTAAATAACGATATTGATACTTACCTGCCACAGGTATTATTGAGAGCCACAAGGGAACGGTTTTAAACCGAGCACAGACAACACATCATCCGATAAAAATATGCCTACATTGACTTGGGTTGGAAAAGAAAAAGTAATTCACCATCATCGTGATGTGCCCTATCGGGTATTGAACCAACAATATCATTTCAGCCAGCCAGCCAGCCAGCCAGCCAGCCAGCCAGCCAGCCAGCCAGCCAAACGAGCGAACCTGAACTAAATAGTTCCGATAATTTTTCTAAAAAGTTAGATGCGGCATGCAGCCCAAATCGCATCATCCACGGCGACAATCTCGAAGCACTAAAAAGTCTGCTGCCCGAATTCGAGGGGCAGGTAAATTGTATTTACATTGATCCGCCGTACAACACAGGCAATGACATAGACAAGAAAACCGGCTGGAAATACAACGATGCGGTAAATGATCCAAAAATCCGTGCGTGGCTAGGCAAAACCGTTGGGAAAGAAGATTTAACAAAGCACGATAAATGGTTGTGCATGATGTATCCCCGTCTCAAATTACTGCATCGGCTGCTAAAGCGAGATGGAGTGATTTTCATCAGCATAGACGATAACGAAATGCACAATCTGCGTCAGATCATGGATGAGATATTTGGTGAGCAAAATTTCATTGCTCAACTGATATGGGATAAAACCAGAAAGAACGATGCCAAACTATTTTCTTCCGGACATGAGTATGTTTTGGTCTATGCAAAATCGCTATCTCTTCTGCGAGAGCTAAAGACGGTTTGGCGTGAAGAGAAGCCCGGTGCAAAAGAAATAATTCAGGAATGGCGACGACTCGCAAAGATTCACGGTGGGGCTTATCACGAAATCGAAGTTGAATTGGTTAAGTGGTACCAGGAACTTCCCAAGACGCATCCCGCCAAGAAACTTAGCAGGTATAAGCACGTCGATAAGCGAGGGCCGTGGCGCGACCGGGATATATCATGGCCGGGGGGCGGTGGGCCGCGTTATGACGTTCTCCATAACAAGACAGGATTGCCGTGTTCCGTTCCAGAACGTGGCTGGATCTATGCAGCGCCAGAGCAGATGCAAAAGCAAATTGATCTTGGGCTTGTTGAGTTCCGCGAAGACCATACAGAACCGCCAATCCGAAAAGCACATTTATTGCCAGTGCCCGAAGAACTGGATGAAATAACCGATGATGCGAAAGACGATGATGACGCAGAGCAAGATGATGAAAACGTCGGCTTGCAGGTCATGCCCACGTATATCTACAAACAAGCTCAGTCATCAGTCAAACTTCTGAGACAAATATTCGATGGCAAGAAAGTATTTGCCAATCCCAAAGACCATGAGGTCTTGTCGCGCCTCATTCGCTATGTAGCGCCTCGTGATGCCTTGATACTGGATTCTTTCGGTGGATCTGGATCAACAGCACATGCCGTTCTTGATGCGAATCGAATTGATAATGGGACTCGACGATTTATTCTGATTGAAATGATGGACTACGCCGAGACGATAACGGCTGAACGAGTGCGGCGGGTTATCTCGGGTTATGGAAAAGGTAAACATGCAATCGCGGGACTGGGTGGCGACTTCAGTTACTACACCGTAGGTGAGAGGCTATTGCTAGATGATGGCATGCTTAACCCAGCGGTCGGATTGTCTGACATCCGCGACTATGTGGCTTGGACAGAGGGTATTCGAATCGGGCAATGCGCACCGATTGTACCAGCGGAAACCGAAGGCAATGCGACCTCTCCCTATTGGTTGGGCGAGGCAAATAGCCTCGGGTTGTTCTTCGTGTGGGACGATGCGCGCGCCACGACGCTCGATCTCACTTTGTTGAATCAGTTGGTAAAACAACCGGGGCGCTACCTGATCTACGCCGACCAATGCGCGTTGGGCGAAGATTTTTTGCGCCGCCACAGCATTGTTTATAAAAAAATTCCACGCGACATCACGCGTTTGTAAGGAGAACGATGATGCAGCCAAACAAATATCAAAATCTCGTACTGGATGATCTACGTTCGTTTCTAGCACGCTGGCAATCTTGTAAAGATACCGTGCTGGCTTATCGCGCACATTGGGATGAGAAAGGCGTAGCGCACATGTCGCCATATCAGTCGCAGCCTCACAACGCACCGCAGATTTGCGCCAAGGTGCCTACTGCGGGTGGCAAGACGCTGATTGGGATTTACGCACTGAAGGAGGTATTCGACGCGCTAGGCAAACGGCGCGGAGAGCCACGCCTATGCATCTGGTTGGTGCCGTCGCTGTCGATCAAGGATCAAGTGCTTAACCGTTTCAATGCGGTCGGGGATGGCTACTGGCTGGCACTGCGCGAAGCATTAGGTGGTCAGGTGGGCGTACTGTCAAAGGAGGATCTACTAGCGGGTAGCGGTCAATTCAACGCCGATGTCGTTCGCGATGAAGTGGTGATTGCGGTTTTGGTCTATGACAGTCTGCGTGCTAAAAACAAGGATGATCGCAAGCTATATCAGCAGAATGGAGCGCTGGCATCGTTCGGCATGGGTGTGTCCGAGAATGAATCCGACGATGATGTTGATCCAGAGTCTCTGGTGGCGGCAGTTGCCAGCCTCAATCCAGTGATAATCGTGGATGAGAGCCATAACGCCACCTCTGAATTGTCGCGTGAAATGTTGGCACGGTTGAAGCCTGTCTGCGTGATAGAACTGACGGCAACTCCGCGCAAAGGGGCCAACATCATCAGCTACGTTGATGCGATGGCACTACGCGATGCGCACATGGTCAAGCTGCCGGTCGTAGTTCGCAATCTGCCAGATCAGGCAACGGTGATCGCGCACGCCATCGATTTACGCGCTCGATTGGAAATAGAAGCAAAGGTGGAACAAGCTAATGGAGGTGCATACATTCGCCCCATTGTGCTGTTTCAGGCCGAGCCGAAGAACAAGGATGACAGCTTGAGCTTCGAGAAGCTGCGCGACAAGTTGGTGAAGCAGCACGGCCTTGATCCTGATTGGGTAAAGATCAAAACGGCTAACATTGATGAGCTGAAGGGCATTGACCTAATGGCGGACGTTTGTCCTGTACGTTTTATCATCACCGTAAATGCACTCAAGGAAGGTTGGGATTGTCCATTTGCTTATGTGTTGGCAACATTAGCGGATCGCTCATCGGCTATCGACGTGGAACAGATTCTTGGCCGTATCTTGCGCCAGCCGCACATCCGTCAACACGGTCAAGCACCGCTGAACATGAGTTATGTGCTGACAGCCTCGGCGGTATTTTCGCTGGCTCTGGAGAAGATTGTCGCGGGTTTGAATCGCGCAGGCTTTAGTCGTAACGATTATCGCACGCCTGACCTGCAATCGACTGGCGGCGACATTCCTTCGGCCAACCAGCCAAGCACCACAACAGCCTCTAGCGATATGTTTCAGCCTGCGGTGCCGCAAGCAATCACAACAAACGATGTAGATGAATCTACCTTAGCCGGAACATCGCAAACAACGGATACAACCTCGACATCTGACACATTCATTGCTGACTCTGTAGAAGCCACACTTCGCTGCGGTGAGCAGGCCAGTTCAGAATTAGACCAAGCATCTGCAAAACTTGATGGTCAATACATTGCCAAGGATCAACGTGAAATGATGAATAGCTACCGACTGCGAAATGAGTTTGCAACCGAGATCTCCGGCTTATGCCTTCCGCAATTCTTTCGGCGTGTAGGCGCTGAAAGTTTATTCGCCGACACTGATGGTGGAACGTTGCTTGACCGCGATATGCTACTTGAACGTTTCCGGCTGGCCGATTGCGACGTGAATGATTTCAAACCAAACTTGGCTACTGGTGATGTCGCACAAATAGACCTCAAAGCACTAAATGCGGAGGGAATGGCGGATTACGAACCGACGCGAGTTCATCTTAATGCGCGCGAAATTCGCAAGTACCGAGAGTATTTGGCAACACTTTCGCATGACTCAAAACGTCAGGCATTGACTGGATTTATAAGCAA
>JAVHRA010000294.1:0-1319 GCA_036171395.1 Gallionella sp.
AGATCCTGAGCATCCACCCACGAATTGGCGTGAGATGAGTGATTATGCACGTCGCTTGACCCTGCCTGCGGCCAAGAGCGGTCGCCCACAATGGGGGATAGAGTTGCCTGCGACCGGATTCCCCTATTGGGTGTTGCAAGGCATAGCCTGCGGCAAGGGGCAAGTGCTGATGAACGAGACGGGCACGCAAACTTATTTCGATCACCCCGCCGTGGTCGATGCGTTACAGGCATGGGTGGATTTGTTGCGCGTGGCGCATGCGCACCCGCCCGCATTGATCGAGTGGGGTGCGATAGCGGAAGATTTCCTCATGCAAAAAACGGCCATGGTGTGGACCAGCAGCGGTAATTTGAGTGATTTGCGCAACAAAGCCGATTTTGATTTTGGCGTCGCCATGCTGCCCGGTGATATGCGGCCTGGCTCACCCACGGGCGGCGGGAATTTTTATGTGTTTCGCAACAGCCAGCCCGCGCAGCGTAAGGCTGCGCTTGAACTAGTGCGTTGGTTGGTGTCGCCGCAAAGCACTGCACAATGGAGCATGGCCTCCGGCTATATCGCGGTGCGTCCCGAGGCATGGAATACGCCGATGATGCAAAATTATGGGCGTGAATTTTCCTATGCGACGGTGGCGCGCGACCAGTTGAGATATGCCGTTGCGGAACTTTCCACGCATGCTAATCAGCGCGTCACAGGCGTGTTGGATGCCGCCATCGTAGCGGCTTTGCGCGGTGAGAAATCACCGTTACAAGCACTGCAAGACGCGCAATTACAGGCGAACAAAATTCTCCGGCCCTATCAACGCTGATGGATACGCTACGAAATAACTGGCAGAGCATGGTAAATCGTGCCCGACATGGGCTAGCTCTGCGCCCCCTGCACACGCTCAGTTATGTGTTGCCGCTGTTGGTATTGGCAGGCAGTCTGCTGATTGCTGGCAACTACCGCTACATGCAGCAGCAGGAGATCGAGCAAGACATCAAAAATGATTTTGATGTGCGGGTGCGCGAGACGGTGTCTATCTTCAAAGAGCGGGTGCGCAATGTACAGCAGGTACTGTTTGCTATGCAGGGTTTCTATGCCGCTTCCAACCAGGTCAACACCACCGAATTTAATGCGTTTGTGAGCAATATTAATCTCAACCAAATACATGGTTTTCAAGGCATTGGTTATATCGGTGTCGAGCCGCACTCGGCACGCACGGCAGTGCGACAGTACCAAACTTTCAGCGGCGAGACGGTGAGTCGTATGGGTAAAGATTATTTTGCCGAACCGTCGCGCCGTTACGCGCTGGAGTCCGCGCGCGACACCGCCGCCGTTAC
>JAVHRA010000295.1:0-5963 GCA_036171395.1 Gallionella sp.
CGCCAGACTTTGAAATATGCCCACGATCTAGGTATCGCTTTCCAGCTCACCAACATCATCCGCGACGTGGGCGAAGATGCGCGGCGTAACCGTATCTATCTACCCATGGATGAGATGCAACAATTCGGCGTGACCGCTGCCGACATCCTCAATGCGCGCGAAACTGAAAATTTTCAAAAGCTCATGGCGTTCCAAATCGAGCGTGCGCAACGCTTTTACAATCAGGCACTGGCCCTGCTGCCAGCCGAAGATCGCAAGACCCAGCGCACCGGACTCATCATGGCCGCCATCTATCGAGCTACTTTGGTCGAGGTCGTCGCCAGCGGCTGCCACGTACTCAAAGAGCGCGTGTCGCTCACGCCGATACGCAAACTGTGGCTGGCCTTTAAGACTTGGCTACAAAACTGAATAAATCCCCCTCACCCCAACCCTCTCTCACAACTGGACGAGGGGGCAATCGTGAACATCTCGATTTGAATCTGGGAATCATCGGTGGCGGCTACGCGGGCATGGCAGCCGCCGTCGAGCTGGCCGCGCGCGGCATTCCGGTCACGGTGTTTGAAAGTGCCAAGCAACTCGGCGGACGCGCTCGCGGTGTGAGCTATAACGACACTCAGCTCGACAACGGTCAGCATCTATTACTCGGCTGCTATCGCGAGACCTTGCGCCTGATTGAAACGGTCGGCGGCAATATCGAGCACGATTTTTTGCGTCTGCCGTTGCAACTCGATCTGCATAATCAGTTCTCGCTGCAAGCCCCTCGTCTGCCCGCGCCCTTGCATCTGCTAGTCGCACTACTCAAGGCGCGGGGTTTGAGTTGGAATGAACGGCTGAAAGCGGCGCGCTTCATGTTGATGATGCGCCGCAAAAACTTTCGTTTGCCGCAGGACATGAGCGTCAGCGCGTTGCTCTCTCTGCATAGCCAAGACGCGAATCTGTCGCTCAAACTTTGGGAGCCGCTCTGCATCGCGGCTCTGAATACGCCTATCCATAAGGCTTCCGCGCAAGTGCTGCTGAACGTGCTGCGCGACTCACTGGATCGCAAGCGCGCCGACAGCGACATGTTGTTGCCGCGTCTCGACTTCACCGCGCTGTTTCCACAACGTGCAACAGAATTTGTAGCGCAGCGTGGCGGCAAAGTCTTGTTGTCGAGCGGCGTGGAAAAGATAGAACTACAAGATGAAGCGGTGGAACTGAGCACTGCAAGCGGAACGCATCGCTTCAGCCATATTATCTGCGCCGCATCGCCCAGCAACGCGGCGAGATTGCTCGGCAACCTAGCTGCGTTACACCGCAGCGTGGCGCAAATAGATGCGCTGGAACAGCAACCCATCTACACCGTGTATCTGCAATATCCCGCACAGGTCCGTCTGCCCTGCCCCATGCTGGGCTTGCACCAGTGCGTCAGCCAATGGTTGTTCGACAAGGGCCAGATCGCGGCACAACACGGCTTGCTCGCCGCTGTCATCAGCGCGGAAGGGATACATCAGGAATGGTCGCAAGACGAGCTGGCGCAAAATGTTATAGCCGAGTTGCAACGCGAGTTGGCTATAACGGCCAGGCCGCACTGGGTTAAGGTTATCGCCGAGAAACGCGCCACGTTCTGTTGCTCGCCTAATCTAGCGCGTCCCTCACAACAGACTGCCGCAGCACGCATCTTGCTAGCTGGTGACTACACGGCGGGCGACTATCCCGCCACGCTGGAAGGTGCAGTGCTGAGCGGGATTAGGTGCGCAGAACTGCTATCGCCCAGTGCACTTTGAGCGGTGAGGAACAAGCGCAGATCGAATTCGTATTGATGGTAGTTCGGCTCCATGTGCAGACAGAGTTGATAGAACGCTTTGTTGTGCTGCATCTCTTTCAAGTGTGCCAACTCGTGCACGACTATCATCCGCAGAAACTCCGGCGGCGTGTCTTTGAACAAGGCCGCGATGCGGATCTCTTTGTGCGCACGTAGCTTGACGCCCTGCACACGCGAACTGGCGGTATGAATGCCCAAGGCGCGATGCAGCACTTGCAAGTGATTATCGAATGCAACTTTGTGTATGGGCGGTGCGGCGCGCATGAATTGGTTCTTGAGCAGTAGCACGTAGTCGTACAGTGCCTTGTCGGTGCGTACCGTGTGTGTCTCGGGATATTTTTGCGCCAGCACCGCGCCCAGTTGTCCCTGCGCTAACAGTTGCCGCGCTTGGGCTTTGAGATGTTCCGGGTAGCCGTGCAGATACGTCAACTCACTCACGACTTGCTCCGTCTACCCGCTCTGAAGTAAGCCGTGTTGTCGTAAAAACACGCGTCATTATTTTCTGCACACCAACCCGGCACCCCCAACAAAGGCACAGGTTGCAGCGCACGCGTAGTACGGCAATTCTTTTCGTCAGTCCAGAACGAGGCAAGCGGTTCATCCAGATGCGCGAGTCGTACCGCTTGCGGCCAAGTGAAGAATTCCGTCGCGACATCGAGGATGATGCCCTGCCCGGTGATGCCGATATAAGGCGGCATCGCCTTCTCATACAGACCATGACCAAACAGGTAGAAACCCATCTGCTGTTGCACCTCGCTACGTCGCTGCCAGAACAATTCGCGCCACTGAAAATCGCGCAGCAGCATAGCCAGCCCCGCATCGGCACACGCCACAATCACGCCAGACTCATCCATCAAAGTATTGGTATCGCGCACCGCGCCGCGTTGGCTACTGTCTGGTTCGCGGGCTTGTTGCAAAGCCAGATAGTGACGCGCGTTGATGGCGGCTTTTGCCTTGGGGAAAGTCAGCCACACCAGCGCGTTGAGCAAGTCGTGCCAGTTGTCGGCGCGGGTCTGAACTTCTCCGGTCAGATAACATCTGGGCTCGTATTGCGACTCGAAAGCCAGCTTGCCTGTTGCTTGTGGCACGAAGCGCAGCGCATGTCCGCTCTGTACGACCACGCTGTTATGCGTCGCACTCAGTAGCTGGTTGAGTTCGGGTAAAGTTGGGAAAACCTCGCCCAGTCTGGCGATGACAGGATGTAGGGGGGCGAACAGCGGCGAGTGCAATAATTGCTCACGCTGCCATGCCTCCAACTCGTTCAGACTCGCCAAAATATCTTCTGCTTGTCGTAACGCTTGAGGACCAAGGCCAAGGCCGCGAAATGCTCATGCATATTGACCGTCACCGCATCGCGCACACGGTGCGCGGCGACCACATCCAATGCCAGCTCATCCAATATGCGATAAGCGCTGCTCGCATCGTTGATCTGCCCCAACTCCTGCTGTACCTCGCTCAAAGTATGCAAAAAGTCAGCCGTGTACGTGTCATCGAACCAAGCCGAAAAGAACTCCGCGCTATAGCGCAGTTTTTTGGCCATGATGCGCAACTCATGCAACTGATAGGCATCGCGACTATCGCTGCGCGCCAATTGCAGCGCCATATGGTGGGTCTGTTTGTTCAATCGATGCGCGGCCAAGTCGCGCACGTGAGGTTCGTCCATCTCCAGCCGCTGCCAATAATCCGAGTACATCCATTGCGCAAAACGCAGCATCAAGCTTTGCACCTCAGCTGCCGCCGTTTGCAGCTCCGCGTGGCTGGCACTGCGAGCATTTTTGCAGCCCGCCCACAACAGTGACGCACCGTCGCGTTGCAGTGGTTTGGGATACAAAGGCTGCAAGGTTTGTGCAATAAATACGTCCCAATCACGTACCTTACCCAACAACACTGAAAGATCGGCCAATTCGGCAGTAAAACAACCCAGCGTCTCATCGTCGCGCACTTGCTGCATGAGGTGTAGTAGCACGCGCATGCGGCGTACAGCCACGCGTACCTGATGCAAAAATTCGCTCTCTGCGCCGACCAATGTGCCGCGCCAGTTACGCTGCCATTGCAACAGACATGCGCCTAAGGCCGTCTGTAGTGCTGCAACCAAACCCTGCTCCGGTTTGAGCTTGGGCAACACGCCCTTATAGGGCTGCTCAGTTGCACCGCTAAGTAAACGGAAACCATATTCGGCCTTATTCACCATCTCAATCTCTAGCGGCACAATCTCCAATATCGCTAGTGCCAGACTGAATAAGTGTTGTGGCGCACCGGCTTGCAGCTCCAACTCCAGCTCACAGATCTCGTGAACCCGGCCAGCGCCGCTGATCTGCCCTTGATCCATGCACACCTCGATCTGTGCGCCCTGCCATTCCACCATGCGCGTGCTACGCATAAAGTCGGTGACGAACAGAGGCTGCAAGCGCTCGCGCAGCGCTACCGGCAACAACTCATCCCACTCAGCCGTCACCGCTGCCGAGAAATCCAGTGCCTCACCACGTACCGGCACTTCCCACTCGTTGCGCTGATGCAGACCAGCCTTGATCGCTCCGCCGCCTTTTAAGGTTTGCAGCCATTGCTGCCCTTTGCGGCGTAAGCGCAGTGCCATACGCGAGTGATGCAGGTCGAGTTCGGGAGTATCGAAATACACATTGTATAAACGCTGCGTGCTGGCACGTGCCAGTTGATGTGCTTTGAACAGACCATGCCGCTTGAGCTTGGCTAGATGCGCAGGCGCGAGTCGCAATTTAAGTTCGGTTTCGATAGCCATAGTCAGGATGGGGAATGTAATGCGGAATCAAGCGCACATTTTAACGCGAGTGTTGTAGCGCGGTAGATTCATCGCGCATGCTAGCGGGATTACGAACGGGTCTGATTGCTCTCAGCAAGTTCTTTGAGGAAATCTGCAATGTCCCATTCACACCCGCCACAACCCGACAGCGCGCCGGTCCATCTGGAGATAGCCTGGATATCCATGCCTTGTTGATACAGGCTTTGTATATAGCCGCGCTTAGTGCCACTGCAATGACACATGACTTCGTCGGCGGGCAGAACAGGCTCGATTTTCATGCTAGTAGTGTGGTGGTCTTTCGTTACCCGCTCTACCTTCTCCACCTGCCTCAGCGAGCGATTGGATATGTCTGGCGAGCGTGGTGCAGACGGCTTCCAGTTGACTCAATTTCTGCTGCTGTTGATAGACGACCTTGTTCAGCTCTTCTATCAAATCCTCTTGGTAAGCGAGCTTGGTCTCTATGGTTACAAAACGGTCTTCAGTCATATTTTTCTGGGGGTTGGGTTAGACGGCTTGTCCTGCGGCATAACCCGAAGCCCACGCCCATTGGAAGTTATAGCCGCCCAACCAGCCGGTCACATCAACCACTTCGCCGATGAAATACAGCCCAGCTACCGCGTTGCACTCCATGGTTTTGGAGGACAGCGCGCGCGTGTCGATACCGCCGCAGGTCACTTCTGCTTTGGCGTAACCCAGCGTACCGGAAGGATTCACTTGCCAGTCATGCAATTCGCTGGCGATCTGTTTACGCTGCTTGTCGTTGTACTGATTGAGCGGCAAGTTGGCAATTTTGCTACGCGCGCTGAACTGCTCGCACCACACATCGGCGAAGCTCTTGGCGAACCATTGAGTGAGGAAGTTGGCGAGCTGCTTCTTGCTGGTTTTTTGTTCTATCAGTAGCTCGGCCATATCCACATCCGGCAGCATATTGATATGCAGCGGCGTGCCGTGTTGCCAATAGGACGAGGCTTGCAGAATGGCTGGGCCGCTCAGACCACGATGTGTGACCAGCACGTTCTCGCGGAACGACTGCTTGCCTGTACTGACGATGGCATCAAAGGCGATGCCAGTTAACTCGGAATATGGCTTCCAATCATCCGGTGCGAAACTCAACGGCACCAGACCAGGCTTGAGCTTAGTGATAGGCACACCAAACTGTTCGGCGACGTGGTAGCCATAAGGTGTGGCACCGGTCTTGGGGATAGATAATCCGCCAGTGGCAATCACCAAAGACACGGCCTCGAATTCGCCACGTGAGGTCTCGACATAGAACTTGGCTTTCTTACCCGCGCCCGGATCACCCTCGTAAGGTGTGTGTTTGATCTGCTCGACTTCGCAGTTCATAAAACGCTTCACGCCCGCATCGTCGCACTCTTTGCGCAACAT
>JAVHRA010000296.1:0-2234 GCA_036171395.1 Gallionella sp.
AGCCGACCGCATGCTGGACATGGGCTTCATCCGCGACATCCGCAAGATCCTCGCGTTATTGCCTAAGCAGCGCCAAAACCTCTTATTCTCTGCGACCTTCTCCGACGAGATCAAAACACTGGCGGATGGCCTGCTGCATAACCCCGGTTATGTAGAAGTAGCGCGTCGCAACACCACCTCCGAGCTGGTCTCGCAGAGCGTGCACATGGTGCCGCAAAAACTCAAGAGTCATCTGCTCGCACATCTGATCAAACACAACGACTGGAAGCAGGTGTTGGTATTCACCCGCACCAAGCATGGCGCCAATCGCCTCGCGGAAAAACTGGTTGCGGATGGCATCCCCTCCGCTGCCATACACGGCAACAAGAGCCAGTCTGCACGCACCAAGGCACTGGCTGAATTCAAAGCCGGCACCCTGCCGGTATTGGTCGCCACCGACATCGCGGCGCGCGGTTTAGATATTGATATGTTGCCGCACGTGGTCAACTTCGAGTTGCCCAATGTGCCGGAAGATTACGTGCATCGCATCGGCCGTACCGGTCGCGCGGGCAGCAACGGCGCCGCCATCTCGCTGGTGGATAACGAAGAAGCATTGCATCTGAAAAACATCGAGCGTCTGATCAAGATGCAGATTCCGCGTGTGAGCATAGACAGCTTCGTAGCACCAACCAACTTGCCCCCTGAAGCACCACGCCCACCGCGCCCGCAACACGGCCAGAAGCGTCATAGCAACACCACTGCCGCACCGTCTAACCGTGGTCAGCAACCACGCACAGATCAAGGCCAAAAGCCACGCCCACCGCGCGATGCACAGAGTCGCCCAGCGCAAGCGCGAGGCCCACAGGCACGCAACAGTCAGCAAGCAACAGCCAAGCCGCGCCCTGTCGCCAAGCCGGAGGGCGAGCAGAAGCACCTGTCCGAAGCGGCGCGCCATCAGGCTATGCCACAACCGGCCCTGTTCTCGCCGCGTCCAGCAGCAAGACGCGGTCGCTAGGCCGGCACAAGACAACGCCCCTCACCAAATGCTTGGTGAGGGGCGTTGTCATTTAACAGCACGATGCTTTGCCTTTAGCGTGCCTCTTCCACCTCAACCGAGGCTACTGCAACTGCGCAATGTGATCCTCTAGTTGTTTATCCGCATATTGGATGTGCGCCAATACACGAGCAAAAGGCCAATGATCGAACCATTCGGTGAACAGCTGCTCGCCCACATACTCGAGTTTCCCCTGCAAATTTAGCGCATCCTCAACGAGTTGCTGATGCATCGCGGCATGGCTCTCCAACCCCGGAAAGGCACACTGCAACATCAACTGTTCTTCGCTCGCAAAATGCAATCTTGTATAGACAATCACTTCTTCTATCATGCGCAACAGTGTCTCGCGCGACTCCCAACGCTTGGCTGCGGCGTTCAATTCATTTAGCAGCGCGATGAGTTGCTGATGTTGCTGCTCGATCTCTTGCATATCGAATTTTTGCACCTTGACCTCCCTGTCTAACTATCCATAGCACTACTCGCCCTGCAAGGCGAACTCAATCACCAACTCGTCTTGCACCGCAAGGAAGCCACCCAATACTGAATATGGCCGCACGCCAAAATCGGTCTGTCGCAACACCATAGCGCCGCGCACGTGCAACTGACCTTGGTCACGGCTTACCTCCAGTGGCAACCACATCTCGCGCGACTGACCATGCAAACTCAACTGTATCTTAAGCGCCAATTTGGGTAATTCACCACTAATCTGCAAGGAACGGATACGCAGAAACGGATAGCGTTGCGCCGCGAGATTGTCCTCACCCAACATATGCTCGCGGGTACGTTGCAGGGCACCGGGCGAAAGCGTGGAGGCGAAGGCTGCCCCCAAGCGTGCACGCTCTTCAGGATTATCCAGTTGCAGCGTATCGAGTCGGAATTCTAAGTCAACGCGCGCATCAGCCAACTGCTCTTGTGGTAAATAGACCCAACCGCTGAACTGCGGTGCATTCAACACATGGTTATGGCCCAATCGAGCTGCCGTGCCGGCACGGAACGCATATATCCTAACCACGGAACGGGCTGCATCAAGACGATAGACTTTGCCATACTTGGCCAGCTCGGCGTACTCCTGCTGCCAGCGCGGCACACTGCTAATTGCAGCAGCCACGTCTGGCTGCGTGGCCGCAGGTAGTGTTGCACAAGCTGTTAGCAATAGCAGTGCAGTGCTCACTAAAATACTAAGCGCCACTGACCTCAGCGT
>JAVHRA010000296.1:2334-5954 GCA_036171395.1 Gallionella sp.
CAGCGTCTCTAGCCTCCTCACTGGATCAACCCCCTATACAAGAACAACGCATAGACCGCCAGCAGCGCCCCACCCACAAAACGCGGTATACGTCCGAGCATCGCGACGCACAAGAAGTGCACAACACCGGCGCCCAAGATGATGTAAGCACCCATCTGAAAAAATGCGGGGACCTGTATCGGATTGAACACCGCGAACAGCCCGATACACATCGGGATGCAGATATGACCGTCCCCCACCTGCGAACTCAACACAATATCTTGTCTACCGAGACGCGTGTAATACAGCGCAAGGAAAGCATTCGGCACTACCATCAACAGACCACTGAACCACCCCAGCTTGGCAAAACTTAGGTAGGGGCTCTGATTGCTCGAGACCCAGCTCACCAAATGATCGACAGCGTAATAAACACAGTAAGCGCTGAGCGCCAGCAATACGATATCGATCAACAATGACCCATGGAAGGAGCGGCTCTTGCGGATGTTATCTTTCAGCACTTCGAAGACATGCAGCACCTGCCAGAATACGAACAGTCCGACCAACACCAAACCATCGTACAGGTCGAGCACGCCATCCTTGGCTAAAGCCCATAAGGTACCGGTGAACAAAAACAAGGCGATCAAGGTGAAGAGTAGATTGAGCTTGTTGATACGATGAAACTCTGTGTGCGCTTTAGCCTTGGATTTGGCGGCACCTTTTTGCATCACGACAGCCGAACCAAAAATTGCCGAGAGTCCCAGTAGCAAAGTCAGATTGGTGACGTTATTAACCAGGCAGTTCTCGATAACCAATCTGCCATTGCTCGCGTTGCTACTCATCACATAGGCAAAGATCAGATTCGCGAAGCCCGAACAATAAGGCATGATCAGCGTGCCCAACACGGTACCTTCGAAGCCCTTGTTCTCCATCGCATGGAGGCGCCAGATCATCATGAAACTGGCCGCCACAAAGATCAGCAGCAACAGCAATGGATGAGTCAAATAGGCTTGGATATTATGGAATTCGATATTCATGGACGACATCAAAAATGGCGAAAGCGGATTCTACCCGTAGCGAAGAAAAGTATGCACACCGGCTCTCAACCAGCGCCGCACATACACGGCCGAATCCGTGCGCTTCCTGCGCGCTTTAGGTAAACTGCGCACCTTTCCGAGGGGCAATAGCGATGAAGAACACTCCCACCATGCAGGCGAATGAAGCGGCCGAGCGTATCGTGCATTATTTTCAAGCCCATGGGTTCTCGGGCATATCTGAAGCGCTCATCATCCGCATACGGCTGAAAGCCGGCAGCAAAGGCGAGGTGGAGCAGGCTTTCGAGACCGCCCATGAACGCGGGGAGACCCCGCCGTTGCACCAATACTTCGAGATTACCCCGTTCGGTCATTACTCAGACTTCCGTAGTTACGGCGCAGCCAAAGCAGCGATACGCACTGACTTTACCGAAGCCCTGCGCTTGGAGATTCCCAGAGTCTACTTCGAGCGCGCACCAATATTAATCGACGATGCGCTGGCGAGTGGCACCAAATACGATGCACTGTTGAAGCTGCGTGACAATATGGCGGGTTACGCAGTAGGCATCCTGCTGAATGATCCCGATGCATCCTTCATGGAGTATATCGGCACGCATAAAGGTGACGATTGGCAACAGATTATGGGGAGCTTTGAAATCACCAGTACTGCGCTGGCAAATGAGGTTCGTCTGGACTGACATACACCTGCGCATTGCAGCCGCCTATCATTTAGCTCGATCACGGAATCGCTACACACACCGCTACGTTGCCAATAAAAAAGCAGTCTGCCAGCTCAGCAGACTGCTTTTCCAGCCCAACCAATCTAAGCGGCGCGTTTGTACTTGTGTTTAATGAACTCAATGAGCGCCGGCAGAAACGAAATAAAGATGACCACCAAGATAATCATGGTCAGATTGTTTTTCACTACGGGGATATTGCCGAAAAAGTAACCGGCCAGTGTCAAAGAACTAATCCACGCCACGCTGCCCAGCACGCTGAACATCACGAACATGGGATAGCGCATCAGACCGATGCCCGCCACAAACGGCGCAAAGGTACGTACGATAGGCAGGAAGCGCGCG
Source organism: Gallionella sp. (assembly GCA_036171395.1). Classification (GTDB taxonomy): domain Bacteria; phylum Pseudomonadota; class Gammaproteobacteria; order Burkholderiales; family Gallionellaceae; genus Gallionella. Next base: position 4,427 of record JAVHRA010000296.1, read on the forward strand.
AAGATGATGGTCTTGCCGCCATGCAGCTCGTAATACGCACGCGTCTTATCCAAATGCTCCGGCTTAACCAGCTTGCCTATGAATAAATCGAACAAATGCAATCCCAACTTGCGGCCTATCCAGTAATTGGTACTGTCACCGCTGATGGCTGCCAACATCAGGATGGGCATCAGCCATTCCATTTGCAACGCCCCCAATCCACACAATGCACCGGCAACGAACAACAAAGAGTCACCCGGCAAAAAGGGCGCGATCACCAAGCCGGTTTCGGCAAAAATAATCAGGAACAAGATGCCGTACACCCAAACACCATAGTCGTGTGCGAGGGTAAGCAAATGGGTGTCGAGATGCAGAATGAGATCTATCATGGTCTTGTTAAGTAAGTGGTCAGTGGGACGGCGCGTTGCGCCTTAGTGCCGAGTAAGCGTGTGGAAATGCCCACTTGCCACTCAGCACTTACTGCCGTGCATCAAGGCAGCACTTCTTCCGCTTCGGCTTTTTCCGGCTTGATAAAGTCTTCGCGCGACACGCCGAACATCATCAGTAACGGGCTGGCGACCAACACCGAAGAATAGATACTGAACAAGATACCGATGGTCAGCGCCATAGCAAAGTAATGCAGAGTCTCGCCACCGATGAACAACATCGCGCCCACCATCATCTGGGTAGAACCGTGGGTAATGATGGTGCGCGACATGGTACGGGTGATGGCGTTATCGATGATTTCAGCCGTCTCGGCTTTGCGCATCTTGCGGAAGTTCTCGCGGATACGGTCGAACACCACCACCGATTCATTCACCGAATAACCCAGCACCGCCAATACCGCAGCCAGTACCGACAGCGAAAACTCCCATTGGAAGAAGGAAAAGAAACCTAGGATGATGACCACGTCATGCAAGTTAGCGATGATGGCGGACAGGCCAAACTTCCATTCGAAGCGTATCCACAGATAACCGACGATGCCCAAGCTGACCAGCAACAGCGCCATCGCGCCGTTCTCCACCAAATCTTTGCCGACTTGCGGGCCGACGAACTCGACACGGCGCATCTCGACCGCCGCGTCCAGCTGACGCAAGGTACCCATCACTTCATCGCTCAACTTGGCACCGGCCTTGTTGGCCTTAAGCGGTATCTGTATCAGCACATCATGGCTAGAACCGAAGTTCTGTACCTGCGCGTCGGCCAAGTCACTTTTGGTGAGCTGCTCACGCACCTTGTTCAGGTCGGCAGGTTGCGCGTAATGCACTTCCATCACCGTACCACCCGTGAAATCCACACCGAAGTTCAGACCTTTAGTTGCAAGAAAGAAAACTGCGAAGATGAAAGTGACAAGCGAGATGCTGGTGGTGATCTTCCCGTAACTCATGAACGGGATGTCTTTTTTGATTTTGAAGAATTCCATTTTCTTATCCTTAACCTATCGAGACTTTAGTCAGACGCGCCTTACTGCCGTAGAACAGATTGACCAGCGCGCGCGATACCAGCACGGCACTGAACATCGAAGTCAGGATGCCCAAGCACAACACCA
>JAVHRA010000297.1:0-5897 GCA_036171395.1 Gallionella sp.
ACGCTATCGCTTTGTTAGCCGGCGCGCTGTGCGTACTGGGCTTTGCGCCGTTCGGATTATTCCCTGTTCCGGTGTTGGCACTCGCGGTGCTATTCCTGCTCTGGCAGCGCGTAGGTACGGCCAAGGCCGCAGCTTGGCTGGGCTTCTGGTTCGGACTAGGTTTGTTCGCGGCGGGTATTAGCTGGATCTACGTGGCACTGCATGATTACGGCGACATGCCGATGTGGCTAGCCTTACCTGCCACCTTATTGTTCGCCGCATTCCTCGCTTTGCTGCCGACACTCGCGGGCTATGCGCAAGCGCGTTTGCAAACTCATGCCAAGCTGCGCTTGCTGATAGTGATGCCGGCCGTGTGGGTTGCGGTGGAGTGGTTGCGCGGCACTTTGTTCACTGGCTTCCCCTGGCTCACCATGGGTTATGCGCATACTGATAGTCCCTTGGCTGGATATGCCCCTATCTTGGGGGTATACGGCGTCTCACTGGTTGCAACTGTCAGCGCGGGCCTGTTAGCCGTATTGTGGCAGTCTCGCCGCACCCCAGTCGCTCGATATGCCATGCTAGTGCTGCTGTTGCTATGGACTGCCGGTGCTGCGCTGCGCAATGTGGCATGGACGCACACTCAAGGCGAGCCTTTTCCCGTAGCACTGGTGCAAGGCAACATCGCCCAGGATATCAAGTTCAACGAGGACGCGCTGATTGGCACACTGGAGACGTATAGACGTCACATCTTGAAGACTGATGCCCGTCTCACTGTGCTACCCGAGAGCGCCTTCCCCTTGTTTAGTGATGAGGTGCCGCCCTATCTGGCACAAAAACTCACCGAGCATGCGCAACAGAACGCGGGCGACCTATTGATAGGGAGCTTCGAGCGTGACAACGGACACTATTACAACGGCGTGTTTGCGCTGGGTGCTTCCGAGAATCGCTTTGCCGCCGCTTTGCATTACCGCAAGCAGCATCTGGTGCCATTCGGGGAGTTCATCCCCCTGCGGCCCCTGCTGGGCTGGTTCATCAACGGCGTGCTCGACATCCCCATGGGCGATTTGAGCAGCGGCGACTCCGCGCAGCAGCCTATGGCGGTTGCCGGCCAACAAGTAGCGGTGAACATTTGTTATGAAGATGTGTTTGGCGAAGAGATCATCCGCGCGCTGCCGCAAGCGACCGTGCTGGTGAACGTGACCAACGATGCCTGGTACGGCGACTCATGGGCGGCCGAACAACACAACCAGATCTCCCAACTGCGGGCTTTGGAGACAGGTCGGATGATGCTGCGTGCCACCAACACCGGCGTCACCTCCATCATCGCAACCAACGGCAAAGTGCTGCAACGCCTGCCCGAACATAGCGAGGGCGTGTTGCAAGGAATGGCGCAGGGCTATAGCGGCAGTACCCCCTATGTACGTTGGGGCAATAACGCTATATGGCTCATCTTGCTGACCATGCTGGGGATAGGCTGGCTCAAACGCGATAAGAAATGAGTTGGTTTTGCTATATTTTGCGCTGTGCCGACGACACCTTGTATTGCGGCATCAGCAACGACCTGCAAAAACGCCTAGCGGCGCACAATTCTGGTATCGGTGCCAAATACACGAGAACTCGCACACCGGTAGAAATCGTCTATCACGAGACTTGCGACGACCGCTCCGCCGCCTCCAAACGCGAGCTGGCCATCAAAAAGCTCAGCCGTGAACAAAAATTGCGCTTGGTCGCGACGCAAAGTGACTGACACAACTGCGCCGCTGTCATACGACTGTAAAGCAACAATGCTAACTCGACACGGTCGTATCTTTCTAACCTGCCGCGCATAAGCTAGCCGACTTAGCTAAGGAAAAATATGAAACGTCTGAGGATACTGCCCGACACTGCGAGCCTTATCGCCCTGACCGCCAGCCTAGGTTTTGTAAACGGACCACGAGAGACTGATAGCGAACTCGCGCTGTGCGAAAAAAGCATCGCGACGCGCATACTTCACCATCTGCCCGGCGGCACAGCTGGGCTCGGCACGCCAATACTCGAGGATAGTTCGACCTATATGATCGATATTGAGCAGGCGGGACACTCCAAGATCATACTGGTCGACGCGCTTACTGGCAGTGTGCTGAAAGCGTAAGCGCGCCCCATTGCAGGAGAGCGCTAGCCCAGCGCGGGAAATAGTCCGCGTATGCCCCCCGCGATAAACTCCACTGCGATCGCGGCGAGCAGCAAACCCATCAAGCGTGTGACGATATTGCTACCCACTTTGCCCAGTCGCTGTGAGACCCAAGGCGCAATCAAAAAGGTCAGCCACACCGTCACGCTTAACAGCAGCAACACCAGCCCCATCGTCCCATAATGGCCGGCTCCCTGACCACGATGCGCATCGACGATGACGGTACTGATCGCACCGGGCCCCGCCAACAAGGGCGTGGACAGTGGCACAATGGCTACCGAGGAGGTCGCGTCGCTATCGACACTGTCGTCAGGCGCGAGCTTGGGCTTATCACCTATCAACATATTGATCGCCATCAGCAAAATCAAAATTCCACCTGCGGTACGAAAAGAATGGATGCTGATAGCGAAAAAATTCAGTACCGACTCACCCAACAGCAAGGCCACCAACAAGATTAGCAGCACCGACACCGAGGCGACCCGCCCCACCCGCTCGCGCCGCTGCCCAGTCATGCCGGCGGTGAAGGCGATGATGATAGGGATGGTGCCAACCGGATCGACGATGGCGAACAAGCTGATGAAGATCTTGCTGTATTCGGTGAAGTCCAACATGGTTCATCTATTCCAAGTAGTGGCCCAAATATCCATCACCTATAGAAGCAGGCTTACCGCTATAAGTGATGCCGATTGCAACGAGTTGGTTGCAAACTTATTTATACAGCAGGTGTGGCAGCCAAGTTGAGATCGCTGGAATGTAAGTGATCAAGCCCAAATAGATCAGCATCACGCCCACCCACGGCAGAGTGGCGATGGACACTTCGGTCAAGCCTTCTTTGGCTAAATGACTGGCGACAAACAGATTTAGCCCCACTGGGGGATGAATCATGCCGATCTCCATATTGACCACCATGATGATGCCGAGATGGATAGGATCGATGCCCATGGTTCTGGCGATGGGCAAGAACAGTGGTGCCAGAATCAACACGATAGAAGTCGGTTCCATAAATTGTCCGGCAGCCAGCAAGGCGACATTCACCATGAGCAGGAACATCCAAGGTTGCAAATGCTGTTCCAGCACCCACGCCGACATCTCTTGCGGGATCTGCTCCGAGGTCATCAAGAAGGAGAACAGGATCGCGTTGGTAATGATGTACAGCAGCATCGCACTGGTATTGGCTGCGCTCAACAAAGTCTTGGGCACTTGCTTCCAGCTCAGATCACCATAAAAGAATTTTGCCGCAACGAAAGCATATACCGCCGCAACCGCTGCCGCCTCGGTTGGTGTGAAGAAGCCACCGTAGATACCACCGATGATGAGCACCACCATAAAGATGCCGCCCCACGCGTCGCGGAACGAAGCCCAAAATTCTGCCGAAGTGGGTTTTGGTGCAGTGGGGAAGTTCTTGCGCTTGGCCTGGATGAACACCAGCGACATCATGATAGCGGCGAGCATGATGCCTGGTACGATGCCCGCAATAAACATCTTACCGGCACTCTCGGAAGTCGCGACGGCATAGATGATCATCACGATAGACGGCGGAATCAAGATACCCAACGAGCCCGAAGACGTGATGACACCGACGCTGAAGCGCTTTGGATAACCGGCTTTGACCATGGCAGGCAGCATCACCGAACCGATGGCCATCACCGTGGCGGGACTGGAGCCGGAGATGGTGGCGAAGAAGGCACACGCTAACACCGCCGCCATCGCCATGCCACCCGGCATCCAGCCGACCAGATTGCTGGCAAAGCGCACGATACGCGCAGCAATCTTGCCGTCGATGAGGAACTGCCCGGACAGCACGAAGAATGGCACCGCCATGATGGAAAAACTCTCCAGCCCGGTGAACAAGCGTTGTGAAATGATATTGACGGTATCGATGGAGAACGACGAGAAGCCCAGCAGATAGATCAGCACCGTGGTGCCGAGTGCGATGGAGATAGGCGTGCTGGTGAGCAGCAACAGCAGCAAGATACTTATGATCAGTAAAGCGGTCATGCTGCCACCTCCGCATGTTCCTCATCGCCACCAAAACTATGGGTAGGCAATTCGCCCGTCTTGGCGAAGCTCAGCAACACTTGGATGAAGCGATAACACATCAAGCCTGAGCCAAAAGGAATGGCCAGATAAATAATCCACATCGGCATCTCCAGATCGGGCGAAGTCTGCCCCGTGCCATAGATGAATATCACCCAACGCGCACCGAAAAAAGCTATCGCGCCAGTGAAGATCATGCCCAGCGACAAGGCCAACATAATCATGTTGCGGCGTATCGCAGGCCGCACCCAGTTGACCAGAAAATCCACACCGATGTGGATGCCGGTGCGTACCCCGTAAGCCGCACCAAACTTGGCCATCCAAATGAACAGATAAATGGTGAGTTCCTGCGCCCAGTCCAGCCCCGCGCCGGTGGTGTAGCGCATCACCACGGCGGCGAAGGTCACCAGTGTGGCCGCCGCCATAAAGCTGGCGATTAGGAATTCTTCAAAGTGATTGAGAAATCGATTGATCATTGCCGTCCCCGATCGTGTCGCAATGTGGATTCTGAATAACCTGCATCCACGAAAGAACCGAAAAAGTCGAACTTAAAACCGAGCTGTGCAGCCCTTATACATAGGTTTTATTGCGTTTTTTCGGGCGTTTCGTGGACCACGATTTTTACTTTTTCTTGTCTGCTTTGCTGGCAGGCTTAGCTGCCGATTTGGCTGCGGCTGCGGCAGCCTGTTCTTTTTCGACTTGTGCGCCAATCGCATTGGCAGCGGCAATCAGATCAGCGCCGATCACCGACTCAAACTCTTTATGTACCGGTAGCAAAGCCTTCTGCCACCCTGCACGCTCTGCTGGTGTCAGGGTGTAGACCGTGGTGGTCTTGGCCGCCAGCACTTTGGCCAGCGCATCGTCATTATCCTTCTGTGCAATGTCGCGCTCGAACACAGTGGCTTCCTTCATCGCCTGAGTCAGTGCAACACGCACATCAGCGGGCAACCCTTCCCAGAAGCCTTTATTAACAATGACCGCATAACCCAGATAACCATGGTTAGACATGGTCATATGCTTCTGAACTTCATTCATCTTCTGCGTATAAAAGTTCGATACCGGATTTTCCGTACCATCCACCACGCCTTGTTGCAGCGCGGTGTACACCTCACTGAACGCCATCACTTGAGGATTGGCACCCAAGGCCTTCATCTGCGCACCCAATACTTTGGAAGATTGAATACGTAACTTCAAACCGGAAAAATCCGCCACGTTATGCATGGGTTTATTCGAGCTCATTTGTTTGAAACCGTTATCCCAGAATGCCAGTCCGGTCACGCCTTTGGTATCCAGTTTGGCGAACAGTTTTTTACCGACATCGCCATCCATGACACGGTGCAAGGCATCTTGATTGGGAAACATAAACGGCAGATCGAACAGTTCGAATTCACGTGCGCCCATAGGTCCGAATTTAGCCAAGGAAGGCGCCAACATCTGTACCGCACCGCTTTGCAGCGCTTCGATCTCTTCGCGGTCTTTATACAGTTGACTGTTAGGATATATCTCTACTTTCACCTTACCCTTGCTGTATTGTTCAGCAAGCTGTTTGAAGCGTTCGGCAGCTTGTCCCTTAGGTGTATCAGGCGCAACCACATGACTGAATTTGATAACAATCTCGCCGGCCGCCTGTGCCACGCCCGTGATCCCCAAAGCTAAAACAAACATCATTGCGGTACGTAATTTCATGATTACCTCTCCTGAATGAATTTAT
>JAVHRA010000298.1:0-5811 GCA_036171395.1 Gallionella sp.
TGTTTCACACCCGCGCTACTAAATTTCGCTAAGAAGAAATCGATCCAGCCGGTCAGTACATTGCCGTCCACGCCAGTGCTGGTCTCGCCTGATACATAGATTTCATTGGCGGCATTGATGGTCAGCGATTTGCCTAGGCTGCTGCCGTTTACGCCCATTTTGGTATAGAGCTTGAGGCCGTTAAGGTCGTACTTGGTGAGGAAATAATCTTGCGCGCCGATGAGTACGTTGCCATCCAAACCACCGGTGGTGTCGCCGGTGATATAGACACTGCCCGCCGCATCGGTGGCAACGTCGTTGCCATGCGTGGTCGCTGCGGCGACACCGAGTTGCCGAGTGTAGAGCTTGGTGCCGATGGCGTTATAGCTGGTGACGAAGAAGTCGTTGGCGCCGACAAGTAGGTTGCCGTCCAGCGCGCCATTGGTGTCGCCCGCCACATGCACATTGCCCAGCACGTCTGTCGCCACTGATCTGGCGGTGGTAGTGGCCGCTGCGACGCCGAGTTGTTTGGTGTAGACCTTGGCTCCTGCCGCATCGAATTTGCTGAGGAAGAAGTCTTGTGTGCCGGTGCCGGTGTTGCCATCCAGCCCGCCGCTGGTGTTGCCGCTTACATAGACATTGGCATTGCCGTCGGTGGCGACGGCGGTTGCGCCAGTGTTGGCGGCGGCGACACCGAGTTGTTTGGTGTAGACCTTCAGGCCAGTGCTGTCGAACTTGGTGAGGAAGAAGTCTTGTGTGCCAGTGAGCGTGTTGCCGTCCAGGCTGCCGGTGGTGTAGCCGCTTACATAGATATTACCCAGCACATCGGTGGCGACACCTGTGGCGACGGTGTTGGCGGCAGCCACGCCGAGTTGTTTGGTGTAGAGCTTGGTGCCTGCGGAATTGTAAGCCGTGAGGAAAAAGTCTTGTGTGCCGGTGACGGTGTTGCCGTCCAAGCCGTGAGTGGTATAGCCCGCCACATAGACGTTGCCGCTGGCATCGGTGGCGACCGCGTTGGCGATGGTGGTGGATTTGTTCAAGCCCACATAAGGCGCGCCCAGTTGTTTGGTGTAGAGCTTGGTGCCGACCTTGTCGTATTTGCTGAGGAAGAAGTCGGTGCCGCCGGTGAGGGTGTTGCCGTCTAGTCCGACGTTCACGTCACCGGCGACATAGACATTGCCGTTGGCATCGGTGGCGCTGCTGTGCTGGCGAATGATGGCGGCGGGTGCGCCCAGTTGTTTGGTGCCTATCCAAGGTGCAGACACAGTGACCGCGACGGTGACATTAGTGCCTGCCGCGACATTGAGCGCATCCTTTACGGAGAACACCATATTGGCGGTGGCGTAAGTGGCGGTGGGTGTGCCGGTCATCAAGCCGGTGGTGGCGCTATAGGCCAAGCCCATAGGTAATAGGCCGGTATAGCTGTAGGTATAAGGCGGGGTGCCGCCTGCGCCGGTGATGGGCTGGTAGCTGGTCATGGGTGTGCCGACCACCAGCTGCAAAGTCAGGCCGGTCGGGACAACGGGAACGCCGGAAGCCGGGACGCCCGATGCTGGCACGGCAGGCATAGCCGGTGCGCCGGGCAGGACGGGAATGTCGCCACCGTTGCCACCGCAGGCAACGAGGATGAGGCTGAGCAGCAGGGCTGCAAAGAGAGGGATGCGTTTCATCAGTGTGACTTTCTGCGAGGTCAGCCCCTCGGTACGCGACAGGGCGGGAACTAGGCCGCCATCCTACACAATATCAAGACTTACTTCATTGTTGCGCAAAGAGTTCAGTGAACGGTGGGCGGAGTTTCCAGTGCGATGGGGCTGATGAACTGCGCGTGCACCCAATCCACGGCGTTGCCCGCAGCCCACGACACCATGGAGGCCAAGAGCAACACCAGCATGCTGCGCGTCAAGCCACGAGGCAGGTCTTGCTCATCGAAGTAACGGTGCAGATACCAGGCTGCGACAAACAACACCACGGTGGAGACGAGCAGATTGCCTAGGCTGGGAAGCTCGAACATGGTGTCGTCTTCTGATTTTTAATCCCTGCCGCGCGCATCACCCCAGCGCAGGGTGGTGCGGTCGTCGCCGATGTAGTGGGTCTCGCCGGTCTTGTGCTCGACGCAATAGTTGGGCGATACGATCGCTTCTTCGAACAGCATGTTGGGACTGATGCGGGTGTATTCCAACAGGATGCTGCGTACCACCTTGGAGCCCTTGCAGACACGGGAGCCGCGTGAGATCCAAGACGGGCCGATGACTTCTGTGCCTGCTTCTATGCACACGCTGGAGTCGATATAGACCGGGCCGACGATCTTGGCGTTGTCCCAATCGATGCAAGTGTTGATGCCGACCCAGATGCCGGGTTTGATTTCGCGACCGGGCATTTGCATCTGCGCGACTTCGCCGTTCAGCACGCGTTGCAGCACGGTCCAGTAGTCGGCCACTTGGCCGATATCGATCCAGTTGAAGAAACGTTTTTGCGCGTAGAAGGGCATGCCTTTTTCCGCCAACATGGGGAACAGGTCACCACCGATATCGAACACTTTGCCTGACGGGATCAGGTCGATGACTGCCGGTTCAAAGATATAGATACCGGTACTGGCGTACAGCGAACGCGCTTCTTCTGGCTTGGGTTTTTCTTGGAAGGCGACGATGCGGCCATCTTTGTCGGTCTCAACCACACCGTAGCTGCTGACATCTTCGCGCGGTACTTCCAGCGTGACTACGGAGGCCATCGCCTTTTTCATGCGGTGTTCGTACACCGCAGCGGTGAGGTCCAGATCGATCAGCGCATCACCGCACAGCACCAGCGTGGTGGTGTCGAAGAAGCCGCTGAAGTCTTGTATCTTGCGGATGCCGCCGGCTGAGCCCATGGCTTTGGGGGTGACTTCGCCGTGTTCGTATACACCTTCATAGGAGTAGCCGATGTTTACCCCCCAACGACTACCGTTGCCGAAATAGTTTTCGATCTCTTGATGCTTGTGACCGACGTTGACCATGATGTCGGTGATGCCGTAGCGCGCCATGTGCTCAATCAGATATTCCATCACGGGCTTGCCCAGTATCGGCATCATCGGCTTGGGCAGATATTTGGTGAGGGGTCTAACGCGCGTGCCCTGCCCGGCGGCAAGGATCATTCCTTTAATCTTTTTCATGTGTACTTTCGTTCTTATCTTGGATGGTGTACTGGTCCGATACGGCGAGGATTTTCCCGTCTAGAGACGGCGTAAATCGGCAAAGCGCTGCGCGGCTATTCCCACGATTATACGTTCAGTCGCAATAAAAAATCATAGGAGGTTGGGCCATTTTGCACTCGGAAAATCCTTAGCCAGACTGCGCTGGGCAGTCTGGCAGCATAGTGGCTGATTGTTACTCGGATGTTATATTCAGCCTTATATGGACTACGACTTCGATCAACTCATCCCGCGCACAGCTTCGGCGAGTCTTAAGTATGACGCGCGCCTTGCTACCTTTGGTCGTGCCGATGTGCAGCCTTTGTGGGTGGCGGATATGGACTTTGCGGCGCCCCCCGCTGTGCAACTGGCATTGGCGCAACGCGCCGCGCATCCCGTTTATGGCTATACCGTCTATCCCGATGCCTTGTACGACACGTTCATCGCCTGGCTGGCAGAGCGGCATGCTTGGCAGGTGCGTCGCGAGTGGCTGATGTTCTGTCCCGGTGTGGTGCCGTCTTTGCATGCCGCCATCATGGCGCTCAGTCATGCCGAGGAGGGCATCGTCGTGCAACCGCCGGTGTATGCGCCATTTCTCAGCGCCGCTGAAATCACAGGGCGCAAGACGGTGCTCAATCCGCTCCAAGAAGTGCACGGCCAGTATTACTTCGACTTGGCTGATTTCGAACGCTGTGCGGCGGCGGGTGTGCGCATCCTGTTGCTATGTTCGCCGCACAATCCGGTCGGTCGCGTGTGGCGCGAGGAGGAGTTGCTGGCGCTGCTGGATATTTGCCACCGTTATGCCATCACCGTGGTGTCGGACGAGATCCATGCCGATCTGGTGTTCGCCGGACAGCGCCATGTGCCGCTGGCCAAGCTGGCCCGCGAGCGCGTCAAAGTCATCACCGCATTCGCACCGAGTAAGACCTTCAACATTCCCGGGCTGGGACTCTCCATGTTGGTCGTGCCGGACAAGGCCGACCGCGTCGCCATCGCGCGCGTGTTCGGCATGTTGCATGTCAGCGCCAGCAATCCCTTCAGTATCGCCGCCAGCGTGGCCGCATACCGCGAGGGCGCGCCTTGGTTGGATGATCTGCTGGTGTATCTGCAAGGCACCCACGACGCCGTGCGCGACTACGCGGCGCGGCATTTACCCGGCATCAAGGTAGGCGAGGCGCAAGGCACGTATCTGTTGTGGTTGGATTGCCGCGCGTTGGGTATGGACGATGCGGCATTGCAACGCTTCTTCGTGCAGCAAGCGGGGCTGGGGCTGAGTCCGGGTAGCGTGTTCGGTGAGCAGGGCGCTGGCTATATGCGATTAAACATAGGCGCGCCGCGCGCCCTGATTATGCAAGCCTTGGACAAGCTCGCTGCGGCGCTGCGTGAGCGCCATGCGGCAAAATATACAGTGCGCCGCGACGGCGATCATCGTTAGGGTGGTGAGTAGGGCAAGGCGTAGCGTGCTCAAGTGGCGGGGCATTGCCTGTGCGACGGCGGGACGGTCAGGATATGCGCAAAATAAAAGGAGCCGGCAATAGCCCACCGCTGCGGCTAAGCAGGCGCTTAGTGACGCGTCGCGTTGGTGGCAACAGGGGCCAGCGCAGCGAAAAGTTCGGCGGCGTCGACTTTGTCGAACTCGTAGCTCTGATTGCAGAAATCGCAATGCACTTCTATGCTGGCGCGTTCGGCCAGAATGGAGCTGACTTCCTCCTCGCCCAACATGCGCAACATCTGGCCGACTTTGTCGCGCGTGCAGGAACAATGGAACGTAATAGTTTGGCCCTCGAACAAGCGCACATCCTCCTCGTGATAGAGGCGGTGCAACAACTCTTCGGTGCTGAGCTGCATCAATTCGTCATCCTTTAAGGTGGCGGCCAGCTGGGTGACACGCGCCCAAGCATCCGCATCGTTGTCGTGCATCTCCGGCATCTTCTGCAACAACATGCCGGAAGCGGCGCGCTCATCGGCAGCCAGCCACAGACGCGTGTCGAGTTGTTCGGAACGACTCATATAGTTTTGCAAGATTTCCGCGACCGTGTCGCCTTCCAGCTCAACGATGCCCTGATACGGTTGATTGCCGTTCTTGGGCGCAAGGGTGATGACGAAGCGACCGTTAGCGCCGACCAACTCGGGCAGTGTGCCGTGCAGTTCGCCTTCCCATTTTGCCGTAGCGCGCATCTGCATCTCGCCGTCGCACTCCACCACCAGCAACTTGATTGCGCCAGTACCCTGTATCTGCAATATCAGCGAGCCATCCAGCTTGAGCGTGGCCGCTAGCAATACCGCAGCGGCGGACAATTCACCCATCAGCTTGTGCAACAGCGGCGGATAGTCGTGGCGTGCCAGCACACTCTGCCAAGTAGCATCTAGATGAACCCGTTCGCCACGGATAGGAGTGTTCTCAAACAGGAAACGATGTAGTGAATCAGGCAGTGTCTTCATAGCGATATGACTAAAATTTTGCAGAAAATGAAAAAGGCTCACTTCCATTCAGAAATAAGCCTTTTCTGTGTTGGTGTGCTCGAAGCGTTAAATCTGGGCACTGGGAGGCAGTAATTGTACGACCTTAGGCTCACCCAATATTTTAACTTACTTTGCACTCTGGCCTCATAAAAAACCAAGACGGAGTTAGCAGCACTTCACCGGCCAATAGGTCAAAAAATCTC
>JAVHRA010000299.1:0-1268 GCA_036171395.1 Gallionella sp.
GACGCGCTTTACGCACATAGGGACTGGTATTGGTACCGAGTAGTTTCATGATGGACTCCTGCCCTGTAATTATTCAAGACGCGGATTGTTGAACAGGACGCGGCCACGTACAAGTTAATTTTTGGAGTAATTATTGTTTTCGCTAATTCAAATTGAAGTTTGCACTTTCATCAATTTTGTACAAAAAAATGGGCATCCTTGCGGATGCCCTAAATCGAGGAGAAACATACAAGAAAAGACAAGTGTCTAGGAGGTCTTGTTGGATGCTTCGCAGCGCAGTTTGACGGCACTGCATGACAACGATATGACAAATCCATCACAACCACATCGGCAAGTCGTAACGTTTGAATGCTGCTAAAGTGCGCGCCGTCTAATTACTTCATCCTTTCATCATGTCTTTACATCATTTCCTCATCATGCTCATCCCCGCACTGGTGGCCCTGTCGGGTGGGGTGCTGGCCGCATTTTGGAGTCCTACCCATCAAGCACGCAGCTTGATACAACATTTCGCTGCGGGTGTGGTACTGGCGGCATTAGCCGTTGAGCTACTGCCTGAGATCGAGCGTGAGCACGCCAACAGTTGGGCGCTGATAGGTGCATTCGCGCTGGGTAGTTTCTTTATGTACGGCATGAAAAAGTGGACGTTGCACATGGAGCATCAGGCCGCCAGTGCCGCCGAGACTATAGAGGGATTAAGCATAGGGTTGCTGTTAGCGACCTTTATCGATGTGGCAACGGATGGTTTCATCATCGGTGCCGGCTTCGCTGCGGGCGGCACTACTGGAACGATATTAGCCTTGGGATTGTCGGTCGAATTATTGTTCCTCGGCTTGGCGTTATCTTCAGAAGCGACTAAGGGCTGGCGCATCATCGCCATCTCCGGCGCACTCGGTAGCACCGTGCTGATCTTCTCGTTGCTGGGTAGCTATCTGCTGGCGGGCGCCACCGGCACGGTGATAGGTGGGGCATTGGCGTTCAGTGCGGCGGCCTTGCTCTATCTGGTCACGGATGAACTGCTGGTCGAAGCGCATGAGGTGGAAGAAGCGCCCATCTCCACGCTGGTTTTATTTGGCGGCTTCCTGGCATTCTGGAGCATACAGCTGCTTGGCGTTTAAACCGATTCGTCCAAGATGCGATAGGGCTCTAGCGTCACTGCGATGACCCGGTCGCCCAACACCACCACGCTCCCTTCACGCCGCGTGTCACCGCTCTCGCTAAATTCGAACCGGTAGCTGCGCTGTACCACTCGGCGACCGCGCGCATCTCTG
>JAVHRA010000300.1:0-1264 GCA_036171395.1 Gallionella sp.
CGCGTAAGCGCCCAGCTCGAAACGCACCTGGTCGTTGCCCTTGCCGGTCGCGCCATGCGAGATGGCTTGCGCGCCGGTCAGGGTGGCGATCTCGATCAGGCGTTTGGCGATCAGCGCACGCGCGATAGAAGTGCCGAGCAGGTATTCACCTTCGTACACGGTGTTGGCGCGGAACATCGGGAACACGAAATCGCGCACGAACTCTTCGCGCAGATCGTCGATGTAGATGTTCTCGGGCGTGATGCCCATCTTCAGTGCTTTGGCGCGCGCGGGTTCCAGCTCTTCACCTTGGCCGACGTCGGCAGTGAAGGTCACCACTTCGCATTGATAAGTGTCTTGCAGCCATTTTAAGATGACTGAGGTGTCGAGGCCGCCTGAATAGGCGAGGACTGCTTTTTTGATGTCGCTCATTTGTTTCTCTCACTCGTAGGGTGGGTTAGCGTAGCGTAACCCACCGATTTAGGATGGCGGGTTACGCCGCGATGCGGCTAACCCACCCTACATTTACTTCATTACTCGATTTTGCCCAGCAGCAAATATTCCATTAGCGCCTTTTGTACATGCAAACGATTTTGGCTACCGCTGCCGCTGCGCGGCTTAACGTTCGCTACGCTCACATTAGTGTCCGCCGAAACAGGCTGCATCTGAGCTCGGTATTCCATTTAGCCCGCCACCTTACCCAGCAGCAAGTATTCCATCAGTGCTTTCTGCACATGCAGCCTGTTTTCAGCTTCATCCCATACTACGGAGTGAGTGCTGTCCATGACTTCGGCAGATACTTCCTCGCCACGGTGGGCCGGCAGGCAATGCATGAACAGCGCGTTTGGCGCGGCGATGCGCATCATGTCGCTGTCCACTTGCCAGTCGGCGAAATCCTTCATGCGTTCTTCGTTCTCGGCTTCAAAACCCATCGAGGTCCACACGTCGGTGGTCACCAGATCGGCACCGCATGCGGCTTCCATCGGGTCGGTGAATTCTTCGTAATGTTCATGCCCATAGAGGCCGGCTCGCTCAGGCTCGACTTCATAGCCGGGTGGGGTAGAGACGTGCACGTTGAAGTCGAGTATCTCGGCGGCTTGTAGCCAAGTGTTGCACATATTGTTGGAGTCACCTATCCAGGCTACGGTCTTGCCTTGGATGGAGCCACGATGCTCGATAAAGGTATAGATGTCCGCGAGAATCTGGCAAGGATGATATTCGTTGGTCAGACCGTTGATGACCGGCACGCGCGAATTCGCCGCAAAGCGCTCGATGATGCTTTGTT
>JAVHRA010000301.1:0-1264 GCA_036171395.1 Gallionella sp.
GAATTTTGGGGTAGTGACCGGCGCGGCAAGCATAGCGGTCTTATCACGTGCGACTGTGTAACCACCGTTGGCGGCTTGCTGCATTTCCAGCAACAGATCACGACCATCCGAGCGACCTTTAGCATTCGTTACCGCAACATAAGGAGTGAAATGGTTCGCTCCACCGCCCATCAAGACATCCACACCCAGATTCGTCCCCTTGCTCAACGCCGTGTTGTAACCCACACCATTGGGCACCAGCTGCGCGGCGATGCTGAATTGCGCGTTGCGATTGCAGATGTGGGCGTAAGTCGTTGCGGGTGTGGCATGGGTTAGTTCGGTGGTCGTCACCGCCCCTATCGATTTGCCGTTTAGCTTGGCTAATTCTAGGATGGTCTGCACCGAGGTGCCATTGCCGGGCGCACAGTTATTGACCGCATTGGCAACCAGCGTGACCGGGTCTGCGGATGGCTTGTTTGCCCCGCTGGCGCTGGTATTGGCCGACATCGAGATTACCTCGTTGTTGGCCTTGACTCCGGTCATATAAGACGCCATTGAAGGCGCACTATCGGTAGTTTGCGCATCATTCGAATAAGTCTTGATGCGCGCGGTGCGCTGCATGGCCTGTTCGGATTTCAAAGAGCCCGCTTCACCGTATTGATAGATGCGTGCGGCTGTCACCACGGTAGGGCCCATGCCATCACCCAAAAAGAAGATGACATTCTTGGCGGGTCCGACGGCATAAGCATTGCTTGAGAAGGCGGCAACCAGTATCGCTGCGATATGGCTCGCTAATAGTGTGCGTTTAATCATGACTCACTCTCCTATTTAAAATGGATTACAAACCGGTAGCGGTTTTGATTAACTGGAACACTTTCGTGTTGTCGATACTGCCGAAGAAGTTGCTGGAACCCATGCCGATAGCACCTAAAAATACATCGGTGCCGCCATGCGTCTCGGCACCAACCGCAGTCTGAATGGCCGCCTCTTGGTGATAGAGGTCTGCGCTGGAGGTTGTCTCGTTCAAGGCCAAACCGGCACGCGTGGCATTTCTGTTTTCGCCATTACCGAAGCCGATAATCGAGTAAGGCGCAGAGTCGGCATCTAGATCAAGCAAACCGGTGACATAGTTCTTCACCAGACCGAGCACACCGGGGTTAGTGGGCGTGGTAGCACCGGTGCGTTGGGCATAGCCATTGAGTACCAAGGTATGGTCATGATCTGCTGTCACCACGATCAGTGTATTAGCGAGAGTCGGATCGATGAGCTTGACCTTATCGATTGC
>JAVHRA010000302.1:0-1253 GCA_036171395.1 Gallionella sp.
GTTCATGCAGCCACTTTCAGAGTTGGCGCGCGAACGCTTGAAGGTCATCTACGAGAACACCGACGGCTTCGTCATCGCGCAACAGGACTTACAATTGCGCGGCCCCGGTGAGTTGCTGGGCGCGCGCCAGAGCGGCGTGGCGATGTTGCGCTTCGCTGACCTCACCATGGACGAAGACTTATTGGAACAGGCGCGCAGCGTGGCCGACCGCTTGCTGCACCACCACCCCGACGCGGCGCGCGCGCATCTGCAACGCTGGATGGCTAATAAACACGATTATCTGCATGTGTAGATCATGAAGCGACACGACTGGTCCAGATTCCTCCCCCAACTCCGCGCAGACTTTGCGCCTTGGCTGCACGACCACGGCTCGCTGACCCGGCGCATCCAGCAGCGTTGCGCACACTTTGCAGTCGTACCGCTGCGCCACGGCTTGGCACGCATCGCCTATGACGAATCCAGCGTATTGCAACTGCCCGCCCGTCAGCAAGCCTACTCGCGCGCGGTCTATCTGCATGCCGACGGACAGCCCGTGGTGTTCGCGCACAGCAGTTGCGCACCGCAACATCTGCGTGGTGCGTGGCAAGCCATGACTGGACTGGGCAACCGCTCACTGGGCAGCCTGCTGTTCACCCATCCGCTGGTACAACGTCAGCCCTTGCACTACCTTGCGCTGCGTCCCCATCACCCGCTCTATCAGCGCGCGGTAAAAGTGCTGAGTGTTGCGCCCGCCGTCTTATATGCGCGACGCTCGCTGTTCCATCTGCACGGCGCGCCGCTGCTAGTCACCGAGGTATTCTTACCGCGCATCCTCGCGCTGCAATGACACCACGCAGGTTAGAATATCCGCATGAAAATCTCAGCACGTCTCAAGCTCTATTACCGCCTCACCCGTCTCGACAAACCGATAGGCATACTGCTCTTGCTCTGGCCCACGCTATGGGCAGTGTGGCTGGCTAGTGCGGGTCACCCCAGCTGGCTACTGTTAACTATTTTCGTGTTAGGTACGGTGTTGATGCGCTCGGCCGGTTGTGTCATCAACGACTATGCCGACCGCCATATCGACAAGCATGTGCAGCGCACTCAAGCACGTCCTATCACCAGCGGCCAAATTGCGCCGCGCGAGGCGCTCTATCTGGCGGCAGGACTGGCCATCGCGGCGCTGTTGCTGATCCTGCCGCTGAATCAGCTGACCTTGCTGCTGTCCATTCCCGCCGTGTTCCTCGCCGCGAGCTATCCCTACACCAAACGTT
>JAVHRA010000303.1:0-5623 GCA_036171395.1 Gallionella sp.
ACGGACATCATGCCTGCGGATAAGTCTTACTACCGTTTCGATGGCTCATTGACTACGCCTCCTTGCACCGAGGGCGTGACATGGTTGATTTTGAAGAAGTCCGTAACGGCATCCAAAGAGCAGATCGAGAACTTCATGCATCTGATGCACCACCACAACAATCGACCCGTGCAACCGATGAACGCACGCGTGGCGCTGGAGTGATTTAGTTTTCCCATGCAGTACATAGAGCCGGCGCAAGCCGGCTTTTTATTGGGATAGCAGCGTGAGTGGGTCTATCGTACTGCCCGTGCTGGCGATGACTTTATGAGGTGACTGGCCGCCTTGTTTCAGCTCGATATGGCGCAGGGGGACGGCGAAGTGGTCGGCCAGATAACGCAACAGCGCATCATTGGCCTTGCCCTCGACTGGGACGCCGCTGGCTTGATTTTTAACGCCTCGCCATGTAATCCGACCACCTCGGTACGTTTTACGCCAGGCTGTACATGCAAGGTCAGGGTGATGACCTCATTATGGCGACGGACCAGGTTACGGTCATTACAGCAGACTAACCGCCCAAGATTCCAATAAGGCCAGCGGTGCAAGCAGCATAAGCTGACAGATCACCAGCAAGATGAGTGGTGAGAAGTCGATGTTGCCAAGCAAGGGAATCAGTTTGCGTATCGGATTTAGAAAGCGTTGTGTCAGGGCGTTGAGTAGCGGCGCGATAGGGGGGTGCGGATTCACCCAAGATAAAATCGCCTGTATTAAAAGTGCACCTATCAACAAGTAGACCGCCATGATGAGCAGTTTAACCAAGCCCCATAAGAGCAATGTCGGCAGCGAAAAATGAAAGTCTTGCAGCCACAACAAGCCTGCCAAATAAGCCATCTCGCACAGCAGTGCGAGCAACAAAGACGCGCTATCTAATTGCCTAACCGCAGGGATATAGCGCCGCGCGCGCAGTACGATTAAGTTGGTCAATGCCATGACGGTTTCGCCGACCGGATTGCGCATGGGCGCACGCAACCATTGCAGTACAAAGCGTAATAGCAGCAAGCCCGCGTAACCTTGCACGAACACATCCAGTAGGAAGCGCAGAATATTGGCGACTATCATGCCGCGCCTAATTCGTCGCCCATCTCACGCGAGCGTGCGGCGGCAGCATGAGCAGCCGAGGCGATGTGTAGTGCTACTTGGTTGGCATCCAGACTGAGCAGTGCACGTTCAGTCGTACCGTTCTTGGAGGTGACACGCTGACGCAATATGCTGACATCTTCGGTGCTGGATTCGGCCAGTTTACTTGCTCCCAAGAAGGTCTCCAGACTGAGCATGCGCGCATCCTCCGCATCCAGCCCCAGTTGCACGCCTGCCGCCTGCATCGCCTCGATGAAGTAGAACACATAGGCTGGCCCGCTACCCGAGATGGCGGTCACAGCGTCCAGCTTTTCTTCGTTATCCAGCCACAATATTTTGCCTACGGCGGCAAGTATGCTTTGCGCTTGCTCGCACTGTGTCTGTTTGACTTCAGGCAGCGCATATAAGCCAGTCATGCCGCAGCGCGCCAAGGCTGGGGTGTTGGGCATAGCGCGGACCACGTTGCGGGTGTTGGCCCAGCCTGCCAGATCGCTGCCGCGTATCCCCGCAGCAATGGAAATCAGTAGTTGCCCCTTAAGGAGCGGGGCGAGTTGCGTTGCAACCTCGTGCAACTGTTGCGGCTTGACGGCGAGCACGATGATGTCGCTGCCCGCGATACCGGAGGCAAGATCCGCTACAGCGCGTACTGCAAAGGCCTCATGGATGTGCGTGCGATTTTCTTCATTGATTTCGACGACGCGTATCTGGCTGGCGTTGTAGCCGCGCCCTAACAAACCGCCTATCAATGCGGTGGCCATATTGCCGCCGCCTACGAAACAGATCTTCATGGAAATTCCTTTATGAGTAAGTTCTATTGCCGAATATGGCCGTGCCTATTCGTATCATGGTAGCGCCCTGCAAAACTGCAGCAGGAAAATCGTGCGACATGCCCATGGATAAGGTGTCTAGTTGCAAGCCCTGTTGGTTCAAGCGTGCGAGGAGATCGCGCAACATGGCGAATGCCTTGCACTGCGCATGCGGGTCAGTGCTGGGCGCCGGCACGGCCATCAGTCCGCGCAATTTTAGCTGGGGTAATTGGGCAATTTGAGTGGCAAGTTGTGCCACCTCTGCCGGACTCGCCCCGCTTTTGCTCGATTCGGCGCTGATATTGACTTGCAAACAAATTTGCAAGGGAGGGAGATGCATGGGGCGCTGTGCGGAAAGGCGTTCGGCTATCTTCAAGCGATCCACGCTGTGTACCCAGGGGAAATTTTCCGCGATGGCGCGCGTCTTGTTACTTTGTATTGGCCCGATGAAATGCCATTCAAGGGGCAACTCATGCAATGCGCTCATCTTATCCAGCGCCTCTTGCAGATAATTTTCCGCAAAGCGAAGTTGTCCCGCATGGTACGCTGAGCGCACCGCTTCGGCAGGAAAGTTTTTGCTGACTGCAAGCAGGGTTATGTCTGCAACATCGCGTCCAGCGTCATGCGCGGCAACAGCGATGGCAGTGTGCACGGCTTGCAAGTTAGAAGCGATTGTTGTCATAATCCCACGCGCCACCAATATCTTAAATACACGGCCCCAGGCCGCTTCACAAAACAGGGAAGATTATAATGGATATCACCGAGTTGCTTGCTTTTGGCGTTAAGAACAAAGCTTCCGATCTACATCTTTCCTCAGGTCTGCCGCCGATGATACGTGTGCATGGCGACATGCGCCGCATCAATTTGCCTGCCATGGAGCATAAGGAAGTGCACGCCATGGTGTATGACATCATGAACGACGGGCAGCGCAAATTCTACGAAGAGAATAAAGAAGTCGACTTCTCATTCGAGATTCCCAATCTGGCCCGTTTCCGCGTCAACGCTTTCGTGCAACAACGCGGCGCAGCAGCAGTGATGCGTACCATTCCTTCCAAGGTACTAACACTGGAAGACCTCAAAGCCCCTAAGATATTCACCGACATCTCGGAGTTTCCGCGCGGCTTGGTGCTAGTCACCGGACCTACCGGTTCAGGTAAGTCCACCACACTGGCGGCGATGGTCAATTACATCAACGAAAAAGATATGGGCCATATTCTGACCGTGGAAGACCCGATCGAGTTCGTGCATGAAAGTAAGAAGTCGTTGATCAATCAGCGTGAGGTCGGACCGCACACCCTCTCGTTCAACAATGCTTTGCGCTCGGCGTTACGTGAAGATCCAGACGTTATTCTGGTCGGTGAGATGCGTGACCTTGAGACCATCCGTTTGGCGATGACTGCGGCTGAGACCGGCCACTTGGTGTTCGGTACTTTGCACACCAGTTCGGCAGCCAAAACCATAGACCGTATCATCGACGTGTTCCCGGCGGATGAAAAAGAGATGGTGCGTGCCATGTTGTCGGAATCGTTGCGCGCAGTCATCTCGCAAGCGTTGCTCAAGACCAAGGACGGCTCAGGACGCGTGGCCGCGCATGAGATCATGATCTGCACACCAGCGATACGTAACTTGATACGCGAAGCCAAAGTGCCACAGATGTATTCGGCGATCCAGACCGGTCAAGGTATAGGTATGCAAACCTTAGATCAGTGCTTGGCCACTTTGGTGAAAACCGGTGTAATCGCGCCCGCCGAGGCGCGCGGCAAAGCGACTAACAAAGATCTGTTCCCCGGCTAACCGTAGTTTGCAAAGTTAGGAAGACATCATGGAAAGAGATCAGGCCACCGAGCTCGTACACAATCTGTTGCGCGGTATGTTGAGCCGCAAGGCATCCGACTTGTTCATCACTGCGGGATTCCCGCCCGCTTTCAAAGTGGACGGCAAGATGACCCCGGTCTCCAGTCAGTTGCTGACTTCTCAGCACACTCAGGAATTGGCGCGCAGTCTGATGAATGATAGGCAGGCTGCCGAATTCGAGACCGCGCATGAATGCAACTTCGCCATCAGTCCACCCGGTATCGGTCGCTTCCGCGTCAACGTATTCATGCAGCAGCAGCGCGTCGGTATGGTGTTGCGTACCATCACCACCAAAATTCCCGATCTAGATGATCTGGGGATGCCCGAGGTGTTGAAAGACATAGTCATGACCAAGCGCGGTTTGGTGATTTTGGTGGGTGCTACCGGTTCGGGTAAGTCCACCACGCTGGCGGCCATGTTGGGGTATCGTAACCAGAACAGTTTTGGTCACATCATTACTATCGAAGATCCGGTCGAGTATGTGCATGAGCACAAGAACTGCATGATCACGCATCGTGAAGTGGGCGTGGATACCGAGTCTTGGCAGGCCGCACTGAAGAACACCTTGCGTCAGGCACCAGACGTCATTTTAATTGGCGAGATACGTGACCGCGAGACCATGGAGTATGCGGTAGCCTTCGCCGAGACGGGGCATCTATGCATGGCGACGTTACACGCCAATAGTGCCAACCAGGCGCTCGACCGTATCATCAACTTCTTCCCTGAAGAACGCCGCGAGCAACTGCTGATGGATCTGTCGCTGAACACCAAGGCGCTCATTTCGCAACGTCTAATACCGAATCGTAGCGGCGAGGGGCGTGTGGCTGCGATGGAGATCATGCTCAATTCTCCATTGATCTCCGATCTGATCTTCAAGGGCGAAGTGCATTCCATCAAGACAGTGATGGGCAAGTCGCGCGAATTGGGTATGCAGACTTTTGATCAAGCGCTATTCGATCTTTATGAAGCAGGAAACATCGCTTATGAGGAGGCGCTTAAAAATGCCGATTCGGTCAACGACCTACGTTTGCGCATCAAACTGGAAAGTAAGAACAACACAGATCGCAATGTGATGAGTGGTACCGAGCATCTGCGCATGACTTGAGCTGACGAGAGTGGAAGCAGCGCTACCCAAGAACGAAGTCGAACGACTCCAAGCACTAAGTGAATATCGGATTTTGGATACCTTGCCCGAGCAAGGCTACGACGACATCACTAGTCTCGCGGCGTATATCTGTAAGACCCCTATTGCATTAGTTTCGCTGGTCGATGCCTCACGCCAGTGGTTCAAGTCCAAGGTTGGACTATCCGCACCGCAGACGGCGCGTAGTGATGCCTTCTGTGCGCACGCCTTATTGCAGCCGCAGCAGATGCTATTGGTCGAAGATGCGCGCAAGGATGCTCGTTTTTCAGACAATAGACTGGTGCTCGGCCCGCCCTATATCCGCTTTTATGCCGGTGTGCCGTTACTTACTCCTTCTGGTCAGGCACTTGGAACACTGTGCGTGATCGATACTCAACCGCGCGAAATGGATGCCGTTGCTCAGCAAGCCTTGTCCAGCCTAGCGCGCCAAGTGATGGTTCAGTTTGAGTTGCGTAAGGCGATATTTAAGGCGCAACAGACCGAGCAAGAACTGCAACAGCTGAATCAAATGTTGCTGACTCAAACGCTGACTGATGCATTGACGCAAGTGAATAATCGCCGCGCTCTCGAGAATAACTTGGTTAATGAGTGGGAGCGTGCGTTCCGCTATTCGCAACCATTGAGCCTATTGATGTTGGATGTTGATGACTTCAAATCCTATAACGACCGATACGGCCATCAGGCTGGCGACAAGGTGTTGCAG
>JAVHRA010000304.1:0-5538 GCA_036171395.1 Gallionella sp.
CACGTATTGCAGGGGTGAATATCCCCAACCATCAACACGCTGTAATTGCTTTAACCGCAATCTACGGAATCGGACGCACTCGCTCACAGGTCATCTGTGTTGCGGCTGGCGTAAATACCACAACCAAGATGAAAGACTTGACCGACGCAGAAGTTGAAAAACTGCGCGAAGAAGTCGCCAAATTCACCGTGGAAGGTGATTTGCGTCGTGAAACCACCATGAACATCAAGCGATTGATGGACTTGGGTTGCTATCGTGGTCAACGCCATCGTCGTGGTTTGCCATGCCGTGGTCAGCGCACACGCACCAATGCACGTACTCGTAAGGGTCCACGCAAGGCAATCGCGGGCGCCAAGAAGTAATTCGCTATAACGCTTTAGAGGAATAGATATGGCTAAGCCAAGCACGAAAGTGCGCAAAAAAGTTAAAAAGAACGTTGCTGAAGGTATTGCACATGTTCACGCATCTTTTAATAACACCATCGTCACTATCACTGACCGTCAAGGTAATACTTTGGCATGGTCAACGAGTGGTGCTCAAGGTTTTAAGGGTTCTCGTAAGAGTACGCCTTTCGCTGCTCAGGTTGCTGCTGAAGTCGTTGGCAAGTCTGCTGCCGAGTGCGGTGTGAAGAATCTTGAAGTGCGCATCAAAGGTCCTGGCCCCGGCCGTGAGTCCGCTGTGCGTGCATTGAACGCTGCTGGTTTTAAGATCACCAGCATTTCCGATATCACGCCGGTGCCACACAATGGTTGCCGTCCGCCTAAAAAGCGTCGTATCTAATTTATTGGGAGTCAATCTTGGCTAGAAATCTTGATCCAAAGTGCCGTCAGTGCCGCCGTGAAGGTGAGAAGCTGTTTCTGAAGGGCGAAAAGTGTTTTACTGATAAATGTTCTATCGAGCGTCGTGCATACGCGCCCGGTCAACACGGTCAAAAGAAGAACAACCGTCTGTCTGAGTACGGCACGCAATTGCGTGAAAAGCAAAAAGTTCGTCGTATTTACGGTGTGCTTGAGAAGCAATTCCGCTTGACCTACAAGCAAGCGGCTACTCAACGCGGTATCACCGGTGAAAGCCTGTTGCAGATCCTTGAGTCCCGTTTGGATAACGTTTCATACCGTATGGGTTTCGGTGCATCACGCTCCGAGGCACGTCAGGTGGTTCGTCACAATTCCGTACTGGTCAATGGTAAGCGCGTGAACATCCCTTCTTATCAGGTTCGTCCCGGTGATGTGATTGAAGTGACTGAAAAGTCTAAGGTTCAATTGCGTATCAAGGCGGCACTGGCTGCTGCTGAACAACGCGGTTTCCCTGAATGGGTGGAAATGGACACTAAGGCATTTAAGGGTACCTTTAAAGCTAAGCCACAGCGTTCCGAATTGCCTGCAACCATCAACGAGCATCTCGTGGTTGAGTTGTATTCCAAGTAATCCACGCGGAGTAGCTTATGCCTAAGAATGAATTTTTGAAGCCGCGCATCATTGATGTGCAAAGAATTTCCGACACCCAAGCTAAAGTGGTGATGGAACCCTTTGAACGCGGTTATGGCCACACTTTGGGCAATGCATTGCGTCGTATCCTGCTGTCTTCCATGGCAGGTGCTGCGCCTACCGAAGTGAAGATGGCAGGTGTGTTGCATGAGTATGCAACCATCGATGGCGTGCAAGAAGACGTGGTTGATCTGCTGTTGAATCTGAAGGGTGTCGTGCTGCGTTTGCACAATGCTAAAGAAGTTGTGCTGACTTTGGTCAAAGAAGGTCAAGGCGTAGTCACTGCTGCTGATATCAGCGGCAATGCCGATGTTGAAATCGTTAATCCTGACCATGTCATCGCGCATCTGACTGCCGGTGGTAAGTTGGATATGCAGATCAAGGTCGAGCAAGGTCGCGGTTATGTTTCCGCTATCTCTCGTCAAGCGCCTAATGAGACACGTGCGGTTGGTCACATCGCTTTGGATGCGTCTTTCAGCCCGGTTAGTCGTGTAAGTTACGCGGTTGAAAGTGCTCGTGTAGAACAGCGTACCGACTTGGATAAGTTGGTGATGCACATTGAAACCAATGGTGCGATTGACCCTGAACAGGCGATCCGTAACGCGGCTCGTATTCTGGTTGATCAGTTCTCTGTGTTTGCTGCACTGGAAGGTACTGAGCCAGTAGTTGAAAAGGTTCAAGCTCCTAAGGTTGATCCTATCCTGTTGCGTCCGGTTGATGATTTGGAGTTGACTCCACGTTCGTCTAACTGCCTCAAGGCTCAGAGCATCCATTACATCGGCGATCTGATCCAGTACACAGAAAACGATCTGTTGCGTACTCCTAACTTGGGTCGCAAGTCGCTCAATGAAATCAAGCAGGTTCTTGCAGAGCACAATTTGTCGCTCGGTATGAAGCTGGAAAATTGGCCTGTTGCTGCTGTTTAAGCACTACTGGCAACTTAAGAAGTAAGAAAGGCAAATCATGCGTCACCGTTCAGGTTTAAGAAAACTCAATCGTACCAGCAGCCATCGTTTGGCTATGTTCCGCAACATGACAGTTTCTCTGTTGCGTCACGAGCTGATCAAAACAACTTTGCCTAAGGCTAAGGAATTGCGTCGTGTTGCAGAGCCTATCCTGACTCTGGGCAAGACTCCCAGTCTGGCAAATCGTCGTTTGGCGTTTGCGCGTTTGCGTGATCGTGAAATGGTGACGAAGTTGTTTGATGAGTTGGGTCCTCGCTACGCTACACGTAACGGCGGTTATCTCCGTGTTCTGAAGTTTGGCTTCCGCCAAGGCGACAATGCTCCTATGGCATTGATCGAACTGATGGACCGTCCAGCTGACGCGACAGCAGTAGACGCCGAGTAATCACTCAGTCTCAAGCAGTACACAAAAAGCCGGGTTTTCCCGGCTTTTTGCTTTTGCAGTGGCGAAACGTCTGGCACGTGACTCATGCATGTGTGAAAATCCTGCTCTGTTCTGATTCTATAAATCCGGCGCATTCCGCGCTCAAGTGGAGACTCATCATGGCTAACTGGTTCACTGACAACTCACTCGCTATCGGCAACACTCCTTTGGTTCGCTTGAACCGTGTCACGGACGGTGCGGCAGCTACAGTCCTTGCTAAGATTGAAAGTCGTAATCCAGCATTTTCGGTGAAGTGTCGTATTGGTGCCGCGATGATTTGGGATGCCGAACAACGCGGCGTATTAGGGGCGGGTAAGCATATCGTCGAGCCTACCAGTGGTAATACCGGCATCGCCTTGGCTTTTGTGGCGGCCGCGCGTGGCATTCCATTGACGCTGACTATGCCAGAGACCATGAGTATAGAGCGCCGTAAGCTTCTGGCAGTTTATGGTGCGAAGCTGGTGCTGACTGAAGGGGCCAAAGGGATGGCCGGAGCTATTGCTAAGGCTGAAGAGATTGCGGCCTCTGACAGCAAGTACGTATTGCTACAACAGTTCAATAACCCCGCTAATCCGGCTATTCACGAAAAGACCACTGGCCCCGAGATTTGGCGGGATACCGACGGCAAAGTAGACATCTTTGTCGCGGGTGTGGGTACTGGCGGCACGCTGACTGGCGTATCTCGCTTCATCAAAAAGACCCAAGGCAAGAAAATCACCACGGTGGCGGTTGAGCCGGCAGCCAGTCCTGTCATCTCACAGTCACGTGCTGGTGAGGCCATCAAGCCGGGGCCGCACAAGATACAGGGCATAGGGGCGGGATTTATTCCGAGCAATCTGGATATGTCGCTAATCGATGCGGTGGAGCAAATTAGCAATGAAGAGGCAGTAGTCTATGCGCGCCGGATGGCCAAAGAGGAAGGTATCTTGTGCGGCATTTCCTGCGGTGCCGCAGTTGCTGCCGCAGTACGCCATGCCAAGCTGCCGGAAAATGCCGGTAAGACCATTGTGGTGATTCTGCCTGATTCTGGTGAGCGTTATCTCAGCACGTTGTTGTTCGACGGTATGTTTGATGACAAAGGTGTCGCACTTTAATTCCACAACTCGCGTTTCACTCTCTGACCTTGCCGCGCAATGATTTGATTGCGCCGCGCAAGGTCTTGCCTTCTATGCGGCGTTTCTGTGAGCCGCGTGTAGGTCTGGTGGCGATACGTCGTGTGGGTGTGAGAGAAGCTGCCAAGAGCAGTTCACATAGGCGTGTGATGGCATCCTCACGATTCTTTTCCTGACTGTTATAGCTTTGTGCCTTAATGACGATCACGCCATCGCTGTTGATGCGCCGGTCAGCAAGTGCTAATAGTCTGGCCTTGTGTTCGGCTGACAATGACGAGGCCATGATGTTATAGCGGAGATGAATAGCGGTAGAAACCTTATTGACGTTCTGCCCGCCCGAGCCCTGTGCGCGTATCGCGCTGATCTCCAACTCACTTTCCAGAATCTCGAATGGTAAAGAGCGCACTGTCATCGCATACGTTCCAGTTGGCTGTCATGCACCCGAGCCAAAGTTAGCCACGCGCATACCGCACCTATCAATGCGAAGAGCATGTCCGACTGAGTATCCCATGGGTCGCCTTGCGTGCCCAAAAACTCGTCTGCTCCTTGCCCCAAAGCGAGTGCTGACCACCACTCGATCAACTCGTAATTTGCGCTGACGAACATCACTGCGCATATAGATAAGAATCCTGTCATACGGCGATGCGTGAGGTATCCGCCGCGCAACAAGATTTCGCGTGCAAGTATGAAGGGCACATAGCCTTGCGCGAAGTGGCCAATCTTGTCGTAGGGATTGCGCCCTAGATGCAGAACATCTTGCAGCCAGTAGCCCAAAGGCACGCGTGCATAGCTGTATGCGCCACCGGTGATGAGAATCAGTGCGTGGATGAAAAGCAGGGTGTAAAGCAAGGTGGTGAGCGGAAAGCGTCGGTAACTGTAGAGCAGCACCGGCAAGGCGATCAACACCGGCGCTACTTCCATCAGCCAAGTAGTGCGGTCATAGGGATGCAGTGAGGTCAGTAGCAACAGCGCAATCAATATCAGCGCAGCGGTAATGAGTGGGTATACGCGCTGCATCGCTTTACTTCCCGATCACCTGACGCAGATAGGTACCCGTCACGCTGCGCTTGTTCTTGGCCAAGTCTTGCGGATTACCTTCAGCGATGATGCGACCACCACCGGCTCCGCCTTCAGGGCCAAGGTCGATCACCCAATCCGAGGTCTTGATGACATCCAGATTGTGCTCGATGACCACCAGGGTATTACCTTGGTCGCGCAACTTATGGATGACCTTGAGCAACAGCGCGATGTCGTGGAAATGCAGCCCGGTGGTCGGCTCGTCTAGGATGTACAACGTGCGTCCGGTATCGCGCTTGGAGAGTTCCAGCGAGAGTTTGACGCGCTGTGCTTCGCCGCCTGACAAGGTGGTCGCCGACTGGCCCAGTGTGATATAGCCCAAGCCCACGTCGAGCAAGGTCTGTAGCTTACGTGCAATAAGTGGCACAGGTTGAAAGAACTCATGCGCTTGTTCCACCGTCATGCCCAGCACCTGATGGATGTTTTTGCCTTTGTATTGCACTTCCAGCGTTTCGCGGTTGTAGCGATGGCCG
>JAVHRA010000305.1:0-5535 GCA_036171395.1 Gallionella sp.
GTGGCGCGCACCTTGTCCCAATCGACGCGAATGATGCGATCCACCGCTGCCACCAGGAAGCCCAAGATATGGCTGTTGTATTCCGCCACCATCATGGTTTGATGTTTTTCTGTCGGCATCATGCCCATGAAGTTAGCCAGATTCAGCACCGGCATGACATTGCCGCGCAGACTGACAATGCCATCCACGCCATTGGGCATATTGGGCGTGCGCGTAATTTTGCCGGCCGGGCAGACTTCCTTGACCTTGAACACGTTGATGCCGAACTTCTCGCCGCTGCCCAAACTGAACAGCAGAATCTCCATCTTGTTCGAGCCTGCCAAATTGGTGCGCGCATCGATCTGATCGAGCATGCCGTCACTACTACTGTCCATCATCTCTTTGCTATAGCTCATTTATCTCTCCTTAATCTGGGAAGGGGAAAGGGGGAAGGGGGAAGGGGGAAGGGGGACACCACTGCACTTCGAACTTCATTCCCTTGAGCACCAACGGTGCGTTCCCTTCCCCGCTTATCTCTCTCAACCCAACAATCTTGTTAGCGTCTGTGCCAATTTGTTCGGCTCGAACTTGGGCACGTATTCATCCACCCCCACCGCCTTGCCGAGTTGCTGGTTGGCCGAGCTGCTCAAAGAAGAGTGCATCACCACCGGAATGCCGACGAAGCGTTTGTCCGCTTTGATCTTGCGCGTCAGCATGTAGCCGTCCATCTCCGGCATCTCCACATCGGTCAAGATGACTTGCACCAGCTGTTTGAGCGGGATGTTGGCGGCATCGGCGTGATCCGCCATCTTGCTTAACTCACTCCAAGCTTGACGACCATTGATGGCGGAAATGTATTTGACCTGCATCGCATCCAGCGTGCGAGTAATCTGGCCGCGTGCCACCGTGGAATCGTCGGCGAAGAACACAGTTCGGTCCTTGCCCAGCGGCAGCACATTCTTGAAGATCATCTCATCGCTATCGAAATGCCCAGTCTCGGACAACACTTTTTCCACATCCATCATCATGACTAAGCGCTTGTCTTTGAGCTCGGTGATGGCAGTGACCAGCCCCCCCATTTCAGCAGCCAACATAGCCGGTGGCACGCGCATCTCGGACCAATCCAAGCGCAGGATGTTGTCCACAGCCTTGACCAGAAAGCCTTGGGTATGACCGTTGTATTCGGTGACGATCATGATCTCCGGCACACACTCGGTGGTGATGCCGATGTACTTGGCCAGATCGATCACTGGCACCAGCACCCCGCGCAGACTCACCATGCCCTCGACCGAGTTGGGCATCTCCGGCGCACGCGTGATGACCGGGATGCGCATCACCTCGCGCACCTTAAATACGTTGATGCCGAAGGTCTCCTCGCGCCCGCTACGCATATCCTTGCCCAGCGAGAACATCAAAATTTCGAGCTTATTGGTCCCGGCCAACTTGGTACGGGCATCGATGCTTTTCAATAGGTCAGACATTTGCTTTTCCTTTTCTCAGGTGTATTGATGCACACCGTTTCAACTAATCGCACATTTGGTCAAGGGATAACCCGCCCGCTTCAATTCTTCTGCCGAACTATTCAGCTCGACCGCCGCTGCTTTTGCCGCACTAGCGGATTGCGCGTTGTTGTCTACTAGGGTGGTGATGTGTTCGAGACTGGCGGCCACGCTCTCACCGGCGCTGGATTGCGCGCGCGAGGCGCTGGCAATACTTTCAATACGCCCTGCCACATTCACCGTCGCCGCCATGATCTCTTTCAGCCCCTCGCCGTTCTGCCGTATCAGCGCGATGCTGTCTTCCACTTCAGTCACCGCGCCGTGCATGCTGCGCACTGCGCTCGCAGAAATGTTGCTGATTTCGTCTATGGTGGTGGCGATGTCCTTGGTGCTGGTAGCGGTACGCTCAGCCAGCTTGCGCACCTCGTCGGCCACCACGGCAAAACCGCGTCCCTGCTCACCGGCACGCGCCGCTTCGATGGCCGCATTCAGCGCCAGCAAATTGGTCTGTTCGGCAATGTCCTTAATGGCATTGGAAATGGTGCCAATTTTTTGTATGGAAGAACCCAGATCGGAGATGGTTTTACTGGAAGCTTGTACGGTCTCTGCCACACGGCTCGTTGCGGCGATGCTCCTATCCATATTGCGGTTGTTCTCTTCTACGATAGTGCGGGTGGCGTTAGCATCCGCCAAAGAACCCGCCGCCATATTGGCCACTTCCGCAACCGACTGACTGAACTCCTCCATGCTCGCGGTGATGGTCTGAATATGGGCTTGCTCGTTCAGCGCGTTGTTTGCCACGCCGCTGACGCGACCATCCATATCGCGGATGCGCGCCTGGATCTGCGCTACCGGTGTGACGATCTCATCCACCGTGGTGCGCAAATAAGTCTGCATGGTCTGTATCGCGCACAACAACTTGCCCATCTCGTCATGGATAGACAGATCCAGTTCGGTATCGAGATTGCCTTGCATGATGTTGTGAAACTCGGTATCCACTTCCAGCAAAGGACGACGGATGAAGCGGTTCACGCAATAACCGATGAAGAAGAACAGAAACACTTGCAGTGCAATTTGCACCAGCAACATATGCATCTCCATCTCGCCGATATGTTTGAAATCAGGTGTGAGATCGATAACAACATCCGACGCACCCAACACCGTCCCCGCGCTTACGGCATGACAAGTGGTGCAATCGGTGCCGTGAAAATCTTTGCTGGCCAGATAAGGCGTGGTAATGCGCAGGATAGGATGGCCGTCGGCATCTTGTGAGAATGCGATTTGTTGCTGCTTGGCCGCGATGACTTGCTGTTGTAGCGCGTCGCTCAGCTGCTCTTCGGGCAGTCCGGCACCATATTGCTCAACTACTTGCGGCACACGCACGAACTGCGCCGACTTGACACGTCCCGATGAAGTCACCTTGTGCAGCAACAACTGGCGGTTCTCGACGTTACTAATCTGCCCTGTGATCATCAGCATATTGCCGCTATCGATGATCTGATTGGCAACCTGCTCACCGCGCTCGCTGGCCTCACGCAACGTGTCTTGTTTAAGTGCGCCTGTCATATAAAACTGCGACAGCACCAACAGCAACAACAATGGAATCTGGATAGCCGCTTGCAGCTTAGTCTTGATCGACCAATTCTTTACCTTGTAGCGTTCATATGGCGAGACGATCTGCGCAGCGGAGCGGCTCAACTGGGCATAACTTGCTTGGGCGGCTTCGATTTGACTACGTGTCGGTGCTTTATGCACGGCAACATAGCCTATGGTGTGACCGCCCTCGACCACCGGCACAACCGTATCGCGCACCCAATAGTAGTCACCGTTCTTGCAACGATTCTTGACCATACCGCGCCAAGGACGATCAGCCTTGAGCGTATCCCACAACCAAGTAAATATCTGTTTGGGCGTATCGGAATGCCGCACCACATCATGATTTTTGCCGATCAACTCTGCCTTGCTATAACCGGAAACGCGCTCAAACGCCTCGTTGCAATCGGTGATGATGCCGTGAATATCGGTCTTGCTAATCAGCACCGTTGTGGCGGGCAGTGTCACTTCGTTGTGCATCATTTGTATATTGTCTCTATTGGAGTTCATACCCGGTTTCCTTACACACGGAAGCGGCTGACTGCGGTTTGCAAGGACTTAGCCATCTCTTCCAGCTGGGCAATCTCTTGGGTATTCATGGACACCGCCGCATAGTTTTCTTCGGACATTTGCGCGATGCGTTCCACATTGCGCGCGATCTCGTTGCTGGCCAGACTCTGCTCACCCACCGCCACCGCAATATCGTTCACGCCATGACTGGCCCGCGCCACCGCATCCCCACCCTCGGCTAGCAACACCGAGACACGCTCGACTTGTTCGTGAGTGCTCTGCAAGGAACGCAAACCGGATTGCACCGTCGCTTCGACATGGGTGGATTTTTGATTTAAGGAATTCGTCACGCGATCAATCTCGTTGGCCGACTGCGCGGATTTTTCTGCCAGCTTGCGTACTTCGTCCGCGACAACCGCGAAACCGCGTCCCTGCTCGCCGGCACGCGCCGCTTCGATGGCGGCATTCAAGGCCAACAGATTGGTCTGATCGGCAATGTCTTTGACTTGTTGCGTCATGCCCGCGATGGCACGCGTGCTATCGACAAATTCCTGCACCGAACCGGCAATCTGCTGCACCGCTGCCTGCACGTTATGAATCTCGTTGATCATCACCGTGACGCTCTGATTACCTTGCTGGGTCTTCTCCAGACTGCATGCGGAAAGCTTGCGCACATCATCGGTATTAGCGGCCACCGAACTGATACTCACGGTCATTTCTTCAATGGCGGCGGCGGTGGATGCGGCAGCGCCACTCTGCGCCTGACTGCCCTGCGCGATG
Source organism: Gallionella sp. (assembly GCA_036171395.1). Classification (GTDB taxonomy): domain Bacteria; phylum Pseudomonadota; class Gammaproteobacteria; order Burkholderiales; family Gallionellaceae; genus Gallionella. The sequence continues at coordinate 4,362 of JAVHRA010000305.1, forward strand.
CGCAGCGAGGCTCCGGCCAGATTGCCTGCCGTTACCGAGACATTACCGGCATTGCTGTTGACCTGACGGATGATGTTGGCGAAACCAGCGATCAGTGTATTGAAAGCCGTGGCAGCTTCGGCCACTTCATCTTTGCCTATCACGCGCACACGGGAAGAAAGATCGCCATCGCTGGCCATACGCGTCATCACATCACGCATCCCGCTGGTAGAGCTCACTACACTGGAAATAATGGAATAACCCAATGCCGCCGCCACTGCCGCCATGAACAACATACCGCAGAGCAAGATCATCTCCGAGGTGTGCGCCGCAGCAACAGCCACTTCATCCGCGTGCTTGGCACCCTCGTCCTCATGCTCAGCAATCGCCCGTCCGCGCACTAATGCCTCCTCTAGCAGAGGATTGACTTTGCTGGTCAACAAGACTTGCGCCTCCTCGAATTTACCTGCCTTGACGGCTTGCACCGCAGGCAATAAGCCCTCATTGACATACGCCATGCGCGCCTCATGGAAACTCGCCAACATTTTTTTCCCATCTTCGCTACGCGCCAGCTTTTCTAGATTGGCGAATTCCGCATCGATCTTGGCCTTGTTGTCGGCGATGGCCTCTAGATGCTTGGTAACAGGATGGTCATGCAGCTTGGAAGCAGGATTAGCCGGATCATGTTGCATGGCGCGCATCAGCTGTGCGCGATTGTCCGCCATCGCATACATCAGCTGATTGCTGGTGCGTATCAGATCAATGCGACGTTCAGCGATGTCCTGGGTTGCGCTTTGCAGATTGCTGATTCCCTGATAAGTGACAGTGGCAACGACGACACCTAGCGTCATGATCACACTCACTAGCAACACCAGCCTTGCCTTGATCGTCATATTGTTCAACATTATTATTTGCTCCCGTATCGTGATTTATCTAGTACTGACTGCCGCACGCCGCGCTATTACTTTTCATCTCTCAAAACTCTGCGCACGCATACCAATCTAACGGCACGCAACGGTTTTTCTTTAGCTAAATAGCGAAAAAAAAACCCACCTGTTTGTGGGATTGAATTGTCATGCCGAGTTTTGCTCCTGACTCTCACCCGACACTCACTTGCAAAACATCTCACGCGGAGACGCGGAGTACGCGGGGAAAAACGACAACCCTTCGTCTCAAGTTGCATTTAATTTTTGGG
>JAVHRA010000306.1:0-5535 GCA_036171395.1 Gallionella sp.
CAAGCTGGATATGAGTTTAGGTTGATGAAAATCACAGTGGATATGACGGTGAACCTAAATTTCGATAAGGGAGCTTGTTCCGAAAAGGTGCCCGCGATCAACCTGACTAAACAGGAATATATCGATCTTCATCCCGATCCAAACTATCCAGACTATTTTCCAGATACCATCGAGCAGGCTCCCACATCATGTACTCGCGTGGGTTCACTGGTCTACTTCGGCATCGCCTTTTATGGTGGGGAAGGCTCAGGAGGTGTGGGGGGAATCGGGAGACTCGACCTCCATACGGGGAAGGTCGACGTTCGCCGACCACAGCTGTTGCGCACTGCCTCGGTGGACAAGCTTTTAGTACTCGACAAATCCGTGTGGGTTACAACGATGAATTATTCAGAGGGAACTACAGGACCGGGGATCGGTATTGCGCGTTACGACTGGGCACAAGATCGTCTCGATACGTTCTATGGCACCAAGGATGGTCCGTGCGGGATGTGGGCCAACGATATGCTTGTTCATGATGGAGAACTGTGGGTGGCCACTGAGCTCGGCATCTCTCGTTACTCACTCAAACGCGGAACATGGCGTCACTTCGTTCCGCTCAACGCCACATCTCAAGACCTTCGTGAAACTACATGTCACGAGATATATCGGGAGGTCGCTTCTCACCTTTCCGCAACACCTGAGAAAATGGACGTTGTTTGTGACCTCAATGGTGGCGCTCCTCGAGACATCTTTCGCCACCTGCTCCAGGAGTATCGGCCTACAGCGGCAACCTCGATTAATTGGGGTGACTCCAAATAAGGGGAAGACCGCCCAACAAGTTGTACACCTAACACGTGCCAACCCTGTACTCAAGCTTGAAAACGAAAAAGCGCGCAGACCTTCAATTTGCACGTTGAACTTCCGCTATGTGTCGTTATGTAAATCTTTACATAACGACACCTATGTATAGATCTCAACTAGGCGTAGATCGTACTGGCCAGATTATTATGATGCAAGCGCAGCACGGTCTTTGGCGAGATCGGTCATCGTATATCTAGACATAGTTTCCGCAGTAGAGTGCAGTGATGGTCCCACTTCTAAGGAGATCATCATGGGAAACACACAATCCTCTCAACACACCTGCATCGACTGGCTCGCCAAGGGGCCCCTCGCGCCTCACGTTGATGCGTACAAGCAGTACCTGACGATCCGCGGCTATGCGGCGACTACGTTTGCCAATTGCATTCGCAGCATTACTCACTTTGCTCAATGGGTTCATGGTCGTCGTCTGCCTCTTCGACGCATCGACGAGGTGGCCATCGCCGAGTTTCTTAACGACCATCTTCCGCGATGCCGTTGCACCGGCCAGATTCAACGTGATCGACGCAGTCTTAGCGCCGCGCTGGGCCACCTGTTGAGTGTATTGCGCGCTCAGGGCGCGGTAGCACCGCCAACAGCAAGAACAACTCCGGTAACTGAGGAGTTGCGCCGCTACGACGAGCACATGGATCATGTGCGGGGCCTAGCGCCCAAGACCAGGAGCATCGCCTTGCGCATCGTAAGCCGACTACTGGTCTCTCGCTTCGGCAGCGGTGCCGTCAACATCGCAGCGATCAAGCCTGACCATGTTCGCAGATTCTTCGCGCAACAGGCTAAGCTGTACAGCAAGCCGGCAAACGCCGGCACGGTGGTCGCAACACTGCGCGGATACTTCCGCTACCGCGCCTCGCTTGGCGATGCGGTGCACGGGTTGATCGGCGTGTTGTCCTACCCAGCCAACTGGCAGTTGTCTTCGCTACCCAAGACGCTGACGGCCGAAGAAGTTGAGCAACTGGTCGGCTCGCTAGGCAAGCACGGCCGCTCCATGCGGCGCGCTGACGCCATTGTGCGCTGCGCTCTCGATCTTGGGCTTCGTAGCGGCGAAGTCGCCAGAATCAGTCTCGACGACATCGACTGGCGCGCCGGCACAATCACGCTGCGTCACACCAAGAGCCGTCGTGAAGATGTGCTGCCGCTGCCGGTGGCCACCGGCAAGGCCATCTCAGCTTACTTGACGCACGAACGTCCCACGACGAGTAACCGTGCGGTATTCGTACGCCATGTGGCGCCACGCGATCAGCCCGTCGGTCCCGACCTCGTGCGCAAGACAATACGCCAAGCCTTTATGCGCGCCGGGCTGCCTTACACGCGCTCGCATCTGCTTCGCCATACGATGGCCAACCGGTTGTTGGCAGGTGGCTCATCCCTCAAGGAAGTGGCCGACGTGCTACGCCATCGCTCACTGAACACCACGCTGATCTACGCCAAACTGGACAGTCGCAACCTCGTAGAGGTCGCACTGCCTTGGCCGGGGAGCGCAGCATGAACGCGCCCGCCTCCCTGCAAGCTCGCGTCGAGCGCTATCTAGCCGAGCGCCACCGCTTGGGCTTCTCCGCGCGTACACAGGCTTATGCCTTGCGGAGTTTCGTGCGGCATGTCCAGGCCGTCGGCCATCATGGGCCGCTGACCGTGGAAGTCATGGCCGACTGGGCACGGCGCGACAGCCACGGCAGCAGTGATCCGCTCACCTGGGCGCGCCGACTGAAGCTGTTGCGCTCATTCCTGCGTTGGTTGCAGCAGTTCGAGCCGCGAACCGAGATTCCTGATGACGCGATCTTCGGGCGGCTGCCCGAGCGGCAGGCGCCGCACATCTACAGCGAACATGAAATAGTGGCTCTGCTGGCCGCTGCGCGTCGGCTTGGGCCGACGCCTGGCCTGCGCGGCACCATCTTCGAGACACTGTTCGGTCTAATCGCCAGCACCGGGATGCGGATATCCGAGGCGCTGTCGCTGCGCAACGAAGATGTCAACCTCAGGTGTGGGATGCTCACCATTCACCAGACCAAGTTCGGCAAATCGCGCCAAGTGCCATTGCACTTGAGTACCGTGGAGGCGCTGCGTCGCTACTGCTGGATGCGTGATCTTGCGGGCGAGTCCGCGCAAGACGACGCTCCATTCTTCATCGGTACAAGAGGGCAACAGCGTGGATTGCCACTGAGCACACACCAAGTGGAGCGAGTCTTCGCCGGCCTGCGCGAACAGTTGGGCTGGCGCAACCGCGGCACTCATCACGCGCCACGCATTCATGATCTGAGGCACACCTTTGTCGTGCGCCGCATTATATTGTGGCAATCGCAGGGAGTGGATATCGACCAGGCAATGTTGTCGCTATCAACTTACGTGGGGCACGCAATGGTGACCAATACCTACTGGTACCTTTCCGCGGTGCCGGAGTTGATGTCGTTGGCTGCAGGCCGCTTCGAGTCGTTCATATCGCAAATGGAGGCTCCAAATGCGTAATATCAAAGCACCGAAGCCACCGACGTTTGCCGCACTGGTTCAGCAGTTCTTTACCGAGTATCTGGTCGCGCAGCGTGCGGTCAGTTCGCGCACGGTGACCTGCTACCGCGATGCATTGATGCTATTCCTAGATTTCGCCAGTCACAAACTTGGCAAGTCACCGACTAGCCTGAAGCTGGCTGATATTCAGCCCGATCTGATCCTGGCGTTTCTGGACCACTTGGAGTGCGATCGACACAACACGGTGCGCAGCCGCAACCTGCGGCTCACCGCACTGCGGGCGTTCCTGAAATTCGCTGGGCGGCGTGACGTGGACTCATTGCATGTGGTCGAGCGCGCGCTGGCGGTCCCGATGAAGCGCTTCGAACGACCGATGTTGGGTTTCCTTACCCGCGAGGAGATGGCGGCCGTACTCGGGCAACCAGGCTCGAGTTGGACTTCGCAACGCGACCATTTGCTGCTGGCGATGATCTACAACACCGGCGCGCGTGTTTCCGAGATAGTCGGTGTGCGCGTGACGGATGTCGTTCTTGAAGGAGCCGCTTGCGTGCATCTGAAGGGCAAGGGCCGCAAGCAGCGATCCGTGCCGCTGTGGAAGACTACAGCGCAAGAGATTCGTGCGTGGCTGCGGCTTAATCCGACGCTACGTGGCGAGGCAGCTTTGCTGCCAAACCGCGACGGAGGTGTAATGACACGCTGCAACGTCTCCCAGCGCCTTGATCTTGCGGTCGCACGAGCGTCTGCACAATTGCCAATCCTCGCCCAAAAAAAGGTCTCGCCACATACCTTGCGCCACACCACGGCTATGCACTTGCTACAGTCGGGCGTGCCATTCAACATCATCGCGCTGTGGCTCGGACACGAGAGCACGAATACTACCCATCGATACGTCGAAGCCGACTTGGCGATGAAGGAAAAGGCACTCGCCAGACTGGAAGCACCCGACACCAAGTTGCGACGATACCGTGCGCCAGACTTGCTCATGAAGTTTCTTCAGACGCTGTAACTATGCAAAGAATGCGCCGGCACCTGATGAGTGGTGCCGCAGGCCCGGCTCGTTCTTCTCGACACAACTACGCATAGTTGACATCTATACATAGGTGTCGGTTGCACCGCGTCACGACTATCCATTATCAGGTGATCTGCTGATTCTGACCGGTTCAATGTGAGCGGATCGCACACATGAACTGACTGAATCAATCGTTCTACTTGCCTCGTCTTGCCGCCGGTCTGGGTGAGAACAGCGCGGGTTGCGGCATGGCCTGATGACGTGCCGCTTCGGACAAATGTTGTTGGTCGGCAGGCGGTTTTTGCGGTGGACGCGGTTTGGCGGGTTGCTGGCTATTCCTGGGTTGTTGACCAGTACGTGATTGCGGGTCGCGCTGTTGCGGATTGCGTGGTTGTTGGTCGCGTTGTTGAGGGTTGCGCGGTCTTTGACCTTGACCTTCACGCGATGGCTGGTTGCGATTGCCGCCTGCTGTCGTGTTGCTGTGGCGTCTTTGCCCGTGCTGCGGGCGCGGTGGGCGCGGGGCTTCAGCCGGAATATGCGCCGGCGGCACGAAGCTGTCGATCGCTATTTTCGGTATCTCGCATTTGATCAGCCGCTCGATGTTTTTCAGGTGCTGCAACTCTTCGTTGTCCACCAGCGAGATCGCCGCACCGCTGCTGCCCGCGCGTCCGGTGCGTCCGATGCGGTGCACATAATCTTCCGGCACGTTCGGCAATTCGAAATTCACCACATGCGGCAGCATGTCGATGTCCAGTCCGCGTGCGGCGATGTCGGTCGCGACCAGCACCGGCAGCGAGCCGTCCTTGAATTGAGCCAGTGCTTTGGTGCGTGCCGGCTGGCTCTTGTTGCCATGGATCGCCGCAGCGGGGATGCCATCGCCGGCCAGCTTTTCCGCCAGCCGGTTCGCGCCGTGCTTGGTGCGGGTGAACACCAGCACCTGTTTCCAGCCGTTGTGCTTGATCAGGTGCGCGAGCAGATGGCTCTTCAGCTTTTGCGGCACCAGATGGACGCTCTGCTCGACCAGTTCGGAAGTGGTGTTGCGGCGCGCCACTTCGACGAAGCCGGGGTTGTTCAGCAGCCCGTCGGCCAGCGTCTTGATCTCGTCCGAGAAGGTCGCCGAGAACAGCAGGTTCTGGCGTTGCTTCGGCAGCAGCGCGAGGATCTTGCGGATGTCGCGGATGAAGCCCATGTCCAGCATGCGGTCGGCT
>JAVHRA010000307.1:0-5532 GCA_036171395.1 Gallionella sp.
GAAGCGATCGATGTAACTGGCGAAACTGGTGACCTTCCCGGCCATGTAATCGCGTGGCGCTTGCATGACGTCAAAGCTGTCTAGCACCTCGGTCTGGGGGATGCCCGACTGCGGCGCAATGACACTGATGGTTTGCGTCGGTGGCACACCCGATTGTATTTCGGGCACCCCCGACTGCGGCGCGGTTGGCAGCTCTACACCCCGCACCAACAGGGGATGGCACAGCACAATACCTAGCGAAAAACTAGCAATTTTCCGGCAAGACCAAACCGTTTTGGCTGCGCTATCTTGCATATCGGGTAGTGACCTCTCTGACATAAAACCTACACCTCAGCTAAGGCAACTGCCTAGCCAAGCGAAAACCGAACAGACTAAATCGTGCTTCAGGTTTACTCGCATCGCGCATCGCCGCGCGCACATTGATCGGTGCGTTGTTCCATGAGCCGCCGCGCAACAGATGCTTCTCCTCATCCCCTTGCCAGACACTGCCATCACTGGGTGCATCCTTATAACTAGGGTGATAACTATCTTCGACCCACTCCAATACGTTGCCCAGCATGTCATTCAAGCCAAATGCATTGGCCTTGAAACTGCCCACCGGCGCGGTGTAGTCGAAGCGATCGTTACAGGGATGTACCGCCCAAGAGGTCGCGCCTTGGATATGCGCTTGCGCACTCTGATCCGCAGTATTTGCATATGCGCAGGCAGCGGCAGGATCTTCGCCCCAATACCGCGCGCTACGGGTATTGCCCCGCGCGGCATACTCCCACTCGGCCTCGCTGGGCAAGCGATATTGCTTGCCGGTCTTGCGCGACAACCATGCCGCATAGGCCCGTGCATCGCTCCAGTTGATGCACACCACGGGATGCTTATCTTGCTGCGGATAGCCGGGTGCGCGCCAATCGCGCTCACTACGCTGTTCGAACTTACCATCTTCCAATGTCCAACATTTTCCGTCGCTACTGTGTTTGGTCTGCTTGACGAAAACTGCATACTGCCCGCGCGTGATTTCGTTCTTACCTAACGCAAAGCTAGTGACATGCACCGTATGCAGCGGCCCCTCATCATCAGCGCGCCCCTGCTCAGTCTCGCTTGAGCCCATCGCAAAAGCACCGGCGGGCAATACCACCATCTCTGGACAACCGGGACAGTCGCGCCACACCGTGCCGACTTGATGCGGCGTGCTGGGATGCCCTGGTTCGGCGGCAGACACAAGACCCGTGCAAGCCAGCAAACCACAGGCAGTGATCAGCAGTATCAATTGAAGCGGCGGAAATATGGGCTGCATTTTTATTGGCTGGGCAAGGACATTGCGTACCTATACGCTATGCCAGTAGCAGCCACTGTGCGCAAACGCACAGTGTTGCGCACATTACCTGCATAGACAGACTAGCGAAGCCCCGATTCAGGTAAAGTGCGCTCCCTTGGCGACAACGCCAACCATCACAACGAGAGGTCAGTTTGGCAGAAGCATCGGTATGCATGGCTTGCGGCGCGTGTTGCGCCAGTTTCCGCGTGTCTTTCTATTGGGGCGAGTGTGACGATGCGCCGGGCGGCGTGGTACCCAGTGCAGTGACCGAGCCACTCACGCCGCAGTTGTGCGCGATGAAGGGGACCAATTCGGCCACGCCGCGCTGCGAGCAACTACTAGGCGATATCCCCGGAGCCTTATGCCGCATCTACCCGGTGCGCCCCAGCACCTGCCACGATATGCAACCTTACCGAGCCGATGGCTCGGTCAATCCACAATGTAATCGAGCGCGCCTCAAACACGGACTCGTGCCACTGGCCGAACCTCAGCCGCTCTAACCCCCCTGTCCTAACGACGCTTAAAGTCTGGCGCAAAGTTGCCGATAAGCAGGATAGGGGCGGCGCATTGTTGCGCAGCCTAACCATACTGAGGATAGCGACGGCGAACGATGGGCGAGGACACTAGAGATTTAAGCGCATTACTCACTGGCACGAAGCCCGCCATAGAGAACGAGTACATCCGCTTCGATAAGCTGAGCGCGCTGGTCATAGATGACATCGGTGCGATGCGCCACGCCATTCGTTCGCAATTACAGGCGCTAGGCATGAACCAAGTGAGCGTGACTAACAACGCAGACGAGGCTTTACGTATCGTCACCGTCAAGAGTTTCGATCTGATCCTATGCGACTACAACCTCAATCATGCTAGTTCGGGGCAGCACTTTCTGGAACACCTGCGCAGCGAAAAACTGCTGAGTGCGCGCACCATCTTCATCATGGTCACCGCCGAGGCGGAATACGCCTATGTGGCAAACGCGGTGGAGTACAGCCCGGATGATTACATCCTCAAACCTTGCCCAGAGAAAAAATTGCGTGCGCGACTGGAGAGGCAGTTCGACCGGCGCGCCTTTTTGATGCCAGTGATCGATGCGCTGGAAGCTAAACGCTATGCACGCGCCATCACTGAGAGTGATCGCCTCATCGCGCTGCAACCCGATGAACGCTGGCTGATGCAGACCCTGCGACTCAAGGCTGAAGCGCAGTTGGCCTTACACGACACCGGTGCCCTGTTCGCGACCTATCAGCAAGCGTTACAAATACGCGACGATGCACCCTGGGTGACCATGGGTATCGCCCGTGCGCATTTTATGGCACGTGACATGGATGCTGCCACACGCATCGCCAAAGAACTGATTGCGCAGCATCCCAACTATGTGGCGGCTTATGAATTGCTGGCGCAGATCAAGACCAAGCAAGGTGATGACTCCGCCGCGTTGGAGTTGCTACAGGCCTCAGCCCAGATATTGCCCAGTGCGAAGCGATACCGTGCCATCTCGGAATCGGCCTTTCTGCTCGGACAGTTGGACGAGGCTAAACTGCAATCGGAGAAGGCCATCCGGCTCTCGACTGGCTCCATGGTGGAACGTAGCGATGATTATCTGGCGCTGGCACAGATACAGACCGACCAAGGCGATGCGCGTGGCGCCATCAATACCTTGGAAAAAAATGCACGCAAATATGTGGAGACCGGTTCATTTGGTATCGCCAAGAATGCGATTCTTGCGCAAGCTTATTACGATGTCGGCGCAACAGATAAAGCCAAAAAACTGGTCGAGCGCGCGCAGCGCCTGGTCACCCCGCAAACCGATAGTGCGGCACTCACCTCGCTGGGTAAGGCCGCAATCAAGAACGGAAATCTGATCTTGGGGCTGGAGGTCATGACACGTGCGATAGAGGCTAGCGGAGCAGAGCGACAGCGGGTCGCACGCCACGTCACCAAAGCCATGCAGGACACCGGACAAGCAGCCAAGATCGCAGAAGTGATCGATGCCGGACAGCGCCGCATCATGATCCTGGTGGACGAAGCCGCTCGACTGATGCGCAGCGCCCATTTCGAAGATGCCTATCAGAAAGTCCTCGCGGCACTCGCGATACACGATGAAAACATCGAGGCATTGCTGGCCGCAGCGCAGTTGCATCTGCTGTGGATGAAACAGGACAGCATGAATGATGCCATCGTCGCGCGTGCCAAAGGCTATTTGGCGACCTTGGATAAACTCGTGCCCAACAACGAGCGCGTGATGGGCTTCTACCGCTTTTTCAACGAACTCACTGGAACTTAGATGAATCCCGCGCTATCGGCACTCGTCATACACGACATCAAAAATGCACTCGCGCTACTCGAGATTGATCTGGAGCAACTCAACCATAGGCCCGATATGCCAAGCGAGGCTTATCAGGCTTACCAGCGCTGCATAGAACTCAAGAGTCGGCTGATCAATTTTTTGACGCTATATCGACATGAGCAGTCCGCTCTAAGACCCAATCTGCACGAGGTGGTGGTGAAAGAATTTTTGGCTGACTTAATCGCCGCCAGCCAGTCGGTACTCATGAGTAGCAGGCAAGGTCATCATGTCGCAGTGCGTATCGCGAGCGAGCGCATTAGCATCGCCCCAGCCGTGAAACGCAAGGGCTGCGCGCACTTCGATGAGTACTTATTGGATATGGCGCTGGAATCGGCACTGAACAACGCATTGCGTTATGCGAAACAACAAGTGGAGATCTGGTTCGAGCAGCAGCCCGGCAAGTTATGCTGGTATATCGCCGACGACGGCCCCGGCGTGACGATGGCGACCGAGCGCAAACAACGTAGTGCCGCTGCCCCGTCCGCCAATACCGGACTGGGGCTGGCCTTATGCCAAGCAGTAGCCGAAATACATGGCGGCGGAACGGTGTCTGTGCAAAACGCCACGACGCAAGGTGCGCTGTTCAGGCTAGCGCTGCACGTCCCAGAATGATGCTGGCGATTTAATGGATGGCACGCTTGGAAAAATCGCGCGGCCTGAAACCCAAGGCCGCCAGCACCGCAAAATAGACCAACATGCCCCCCGTCACCAAGAGCGTCAATCGGCCAATACGCGCCCAGCCACTGCTGTGCAACCAACTGTCTGTACTGCCCATGCCGAACCACATGGCGAGAGCCAACACACACACGGCAAGCATGATTTTGACGAAGAACTTCAGCCAGCCCGGCTCGGGATGGTAGATGCCGCGCTGGCGCAAGAAGTAGTACAAGATGGCCGAGTTCAAACAGGCCCCTAAGCCTATCGATAGCGCCAATCCGGCATGTTGAAAATGCAGGAAATAGACGAACAACACATTCATCAACTGCGTGAACAACAACGTCACCAGACCGATCTTGACTGGGGTGCGAATGTCTTGTTTGGCGTAAAAGGCCGGAGCCAATATTTTTACCAGCAAGATGCCAATCAAACCCACGCTGTAGCCTATCAAGGCATAACTGGTCTGCACCACGTCATGGGCAGTGAACTCGCCATGCTGGAAGAAGGTCGCCAATAACGGGACTGAGATCAGCCCCAAACCGATGGCAGCCGGTAAGGCCAACATCACCGTGAGGCGCAGCCCCCAATCCAACAGCTTGGAATATTCGTCCATATTTTTGCTAGCGAAACACTTGGATAGCGAGGGCAACAATATCGTGCCGAGGGCCGCACCCAGCATGCCAGAAGGAAACTCCATCAGCCGGTCGGCGTAATACAACCAAGACACACTCCCTGCGACAAAAAACGAGGCGACGATGGTGTTGATGATGAGGCTAATCTGGCTAATGGATACGCCGAACAGCGCCGGCCCCATCTGCTTGATGACACGCCACATACCCGTATCTTTTAAGCTCCAACGCAGCGTCGGCAGCATGCCTAGCTTCTTCAGGAACGGCGCTTGGAAGGCAAGCTGCACAAAGCCTGCGATGAACCATGCCCAGGCCAGACCAATAATCGGTTGCGCAAAATAAGGCGTCAGCCACAGCGCGCCGCCGATCAGGCAGATATTAAGCAGGATGGGGGCGACCGCCGGCACCCAGAACTTGTTATAGGTATTGAGAATGCCCGCCGCCAAGGCCACCAAGGAAATAAAGAAGATATAGGGTGAGGTGATGCGCAACATCTGTACGGTCAGATCGAATTTGGCCGGGTCTTTTATGAAGCCGGGAGCGGTGAGGTAGATGATGATGGGCGCGGCGATCATGCCTATGCTGGTAAC